>NZ_BAABKC010000067.1:0-61814 GCF_039543625.1 Streptomyces similanensis
CCGGCTGATCGACACGCTCGCCGCGGGCGGCCACCGCGCCTTGAACGCGATCCGCAGCGCGCGGTCCCAAGTGCGTCAGCGTGTATGGAAGCTGGCCCAGCAGAGCGCGCCGGATGCGACCGGGACGGTGACCGTGGACCTGGACGGCGTCCTGGTGATCTCGCACTCCGACAAGGAAGACACGGCTGCGACCTGGAAGAAGACCTTTGGCCACCACCCGCTGATGGGCTTCGTCGACCACGGGACGGGCGGGTCCGGCGAGCCGGTGGCCGCTCTGCTCAGGCCCGGGAACGCAGGCAGCAACACCGCCGCCGATCACATCACCGCCACCCAACTGGCCCTGACTCAGCTGCCCCAGTCCTATCGGCGCGGGCGCCGGACGCTGATCCGCACCGACTCCGCGGGCGGCACCCACGAGTTCGTGGCCTGGCTCGCGAAACGGGGCCGGTGGCTGTCGTACTCGGTCGGCATGACCATCACCGACGCAATCCACCAGGCCGTACTCAAGGTGCCGCCCGCGGCATGGACGCCGGCCGTCGAGCCCGATGGAGAGATCCGCGACGGGGCCTGGGTCGCCGAACTCACCGGCGGCATGCTCGACGGCTGGCCGAGGGGCATGCGGCTGATCGTTCGAAAGGAACGGCCGCACCCCGGTGCCCAGCTGAGGATCACAGACGCCGACGGCATGCGGATCACGTGCTTCGCCACCAACACCACCAGCCGGCCCATCGCCGAACTCGAACTCCGCCACCGCCTGCGGGCACGGGCCGAGGACCGCATCCGAGCTGCCCGCGCGACCGGCCTGCGGAACCTGCCCCTGCACGACACCGCGCAGAACAGGGTCTGGCTGGAGATCGTCCAGATCGCACTCGACCTGTTGGCCTGGATGCCGATGCTTGCCCTGCGCGGCCAGACCCGCCTCTGGGAGCCCCGCCGCCTGCGGCTCCGCCTGTTCAGCTCGGCCGGCCAGTTCGTCACCACCGGTCGCCGCCAGATCCTCCGCCTCGCCCGCCACTGGCCATGGACCCATGTCGTCACCAGCGCCCTCGAACGGCTCGAACAACTGCCCAACCCGGTCTGAGCAGTAGCTTTCCCGTCCCTGCGAACAGCACCATCGTCTCCGGAACAGTGGAACCCGGCGCTCACCCGACACGACAGTCGGGCTACTGCCCTGCCCACCAGCAGCTACGGAACGCGAAACGGTCTGCCGACTCCGTCGGCAGACCGTCACGAAAGATCGAGGCTAGGCCCTGTCGTCAAATGATCTTGATTAGTGAATCATGGTGGGGTGATACGTCGTCATGAGCTGTCGGATGCTGAGTGGGAGTTCATCCAACCGTTGCTGCCGGTGTCGTTGCGGGGCCGGAAGCGGGTGGACGACCGGACGGTCCTGAATGGGATTGTGTGGAAGTTCCGGACGGGTACGGCCTGGCGGGACGTGCCGGATCGGTACGGGTCGTGGGCGACACTGCACACCCGTTTCCGCCGGTGGGCGAAGGACGGCACGTTCGAGCGAATGCTCCAGGCCGCGCATGCCAGGGCGGACGCGGCCGGGGACATCGAGTGGCTGGTTTCGGTCGACTCCACGGTCGTGCGAGCCCACCAGCACGCCGCCGGGGCCCGAAAAAGGGGGTCCTCGACCCGGCACTCGGACGGTCCAGGGGTGGGCTGACCACCAAGATCCACCTTGCGTGCGACGCGCTCGGCCGACCGCTGGGCTTCGTCCTGACCAGCGGGAACGTCAACGATTGCACCCGTTTCACTGAGGTGATGGAGGCGATACGGGTGCCCCGCATCGGCCCCGGACGGCCCCGCACCAGGCCGGTCCACGTCCTCGGCGACAAGGGCTACAGTTCCCGGGCGATCCGCATCTGACTGCGGCGCCGGGGCATCGCCCACACCATCCCCGAAAGGGCCGACCAGGTCCGCAACCGGACCCGGCTTGGCAGCCGCGGCGGCCGGCCACCGGCCTTCGACCGTGAGGTCTACAAGCGACACAACGTGGTGGAACGCTGCTTCAACCGATTGAAGCAGTGGCGAGGCATCGCCACCCGTTACGACAAGACCGCCGAGTCCTTCCAGGCAGCCGTCACCCTTGCCTCGGTCCTGATGTGGGTGTGATGTTCTACGAGGAGCGCTGGCTCATTCATGGACCGTGGAGTTCGGTCTCCCAAGCCTGGAACGGCGGCTCGACCTCATAAGTCGGGTCGCAACAGCTGCGGATCCACTGTGCGACGCGGTACTGCGCATCCCCGTCGTTCAGCACCTCGCCGTTTGTGTCGACTTGCAGCACATTGCCGTAGATCGCGAAGACCTGCTCCAACGACGAACCGAACTGGAAGAGAGCGGATCGGTAGTCGAAACCGTCGAGTAGGTCAACGTCGATGGTGCCGTTCGCCAAGTAGAAGGCGAAGAGCCGAAGCGAAGCACGCACGTCGACAGGAAGATGTCCCACCGGCACATCATGCCTGGTGTCTACACCACTTTGGCAAGATCTTTTTGACGACAGTGCCTAGGCCGTGCTGGAGACCGCCGCACACCGCAGCAGCTGCACGGCGTCAGCGTGACGGCCCTGCCCGTTTGGCGGCCACGGTGGACCGGCTCCGGCCGTGGCCGCAGTCCTGACGCCGGCCGGGTCCGCGAGGGACGCGTTCCGCACCCTGACCGCCACCTCGCGGTCTCCGGCCCCCGCCGCCCACATAGACGCGTCCGCCGCTCCGACCCCGCCCGGGCGGCGGACGCCCGACGGCATGCCGGTGGTGGGACAGCCGGGCTCACGGCTCGTTGGGCCGAGCGAGGGCTCGGGGGCCGAGCGGCTGGGAGCGGAACGACCGTCCCCGATTCGCTCACGATCGCCGGTGGCGTCTCTCGGACTGTGCCTTTGTCGGCAGGGCGGTCGCGGAGAGGATGCGTAGATCTTCGAAGGCTCGGAGGAGGTGCGCGTCCAAGCCCTGTGAGGGGTCATCGATCCAGGCTTGAGCCGCGTGATGAAAGGCGGCCCAGCCGGCCTGAGCAGCCAAACCGGCCAGCCGGTCCGCGACACCGCACTGCTGCAGCGCCTGCGCTACGGCTTCAGTGAGCGATGCGGCCTTGGCCAGGTCGCGTTCGCGAAGTGCTGGCGTCACCGCGATGATCGCCAGGCGTGGTTCGGAGAACGGACGGTTCTCCTCAAGGATCCGCCCGGCTTTCCGGAAGGCACAGAGCAGCGTCTCAAGCGGTGCCAGACCGTCGGGCGCGTCGGCCACCGCCTCCGTCAGCGCGGCACGCAAATCGGCTTCGCCGTCGAAGAGCACCTCGCGCTTGTCCGGGAAGTGCCGGAAGAACGTTCGCTCGTTGACGCCGGCCCGCGCGGCGATCTCCGCCGTGGTGGTCTGATCGAATCCTCGTTCCTGGTACAGCTCCAGGGCCGCCCGCTGAAGGCGGCGACGCGCTTCTGCTCCGCTTCTTGGCACCCTTCGAGAATACCGCAGGTGTCAGTTACTGGCACTACTTGACGCCAGTGACTGGCACTACCTAGGGTCAACGGCTATGCAGGTAGTGCCAGTCACTGGCGTCAAGTAGGAGAGTGTTTCATGCATGTTTTCGTCACCGGCGGTTCTGGCCAGACCGGCCCCGCAGTCGTCGCCGAGCTTGTTGCAGGCGGCCACACCGTCACTGGTCTGGCACGCTCGGATGCCGCCGCTGCCCGGCTGGAGTCACTGGGTGCCACACCACACCTCGGCTCCCTTGACGACCTTGACAGACTGCACAGCGGTGCCGCAGCCGCCGACGGAGTACTGCACATGGCCTACGGCGGCGACTTCTCCGACCTCGACGACATGATGAGGCGCGACCGGACCGCGATCGAGACGCTCGGCCAGCCGTTGGAACGTACAGGCAAGCCGCTCGTCATCACCTCGGGCACCCTCGTCATGCCCGCCGGCCGGGAAACCACCGAGAACGACGAGCCCGACCCCGCTGGGATCGCCGCCTTCCGCATCGCGGGTGAACGAGCTTGTCTGGTCCTTGCCGCCCGGGACGTGCGCGCAAGCGTGGTCCGCCTCGCACCCACCGTCCACGGCCCGGAAGACCACGGTTTCATCCCCATGCTCATCGACACTGCCCGAAAGACCGGTGTGTCGGCCTACATCGGCGACGGCGCCAACCGATGGCCTGCGGTGCACCGGCTCGACGCGGCGACCCTGTTCCGCCTGGCACTGGAGAAGGCCCCCGCAGGCAGCGTGCTGCACGGAGTAGCCGAAAACGGCGTCACCCTAAAAAGCATCGCAGAGACCATCGCCCGGGGGCTCGATCTGCCCACGGTCTCACTCACTCCCGACGAGGCTGCCACGCACTTCGTCAGCCCGTTCATGGCCACCGCCTACGGGCACGACGGGCCTGCCTCCAGTTCGTACACCCAGGAACAGCTCGGCTGGTCACCCAGCCACCCCACGCTGCTCGAAGACCTGGAGCACGGCGATTACCTGACCACGCCGGCCTCCCGACCCTCATGAGCAACGCACCGATGACGAGGCCAAGGTCAGCCGCACCGATTTCACTGGGTCACTGATCTTCGACAACAACCGGCAGGGCCCATGGATCCTCGCCGTGCTCGCCGTTGTTGCTCGATATCGGATCGCGTGAGACGGACGCGGGCTGGCAGGCTGCCCCCACGGGTGAGAGATAGCCAAGGCTGCTGTAGCGCCTGCGGGCGTTGTAGTACGTCAGCCACTGGAAGATCTCCAGCCTGGCGTGTCGCACCGTCGTGAACACCCCCTGCATCGCTTCTCACTTCAGCCACTGCCAGAAACTCTCGGCCAGCGCGTTCTCGTAGCTCGACCCGACGCGACCCATGCTCCTGCGGATACCGAAACCGTCACTGAACAGGGCGAACGCCTCTGATGTGTACTGAACGGATTCAACTGATCGTCGCAATACCTTGATCGAGAGGTGGAGCGATGGGCTCTGTGAAGCGGCACAAGCAGGTTCGTGCGTATCGGGGATTGATGCCGTCGCCGGGCAGGCCGTCGGTGGCCTGGCGTGAGGACAGGGTCAGGTTCTGAACGGCGATCGCTCGGGGTGCCAAGACTGAGGATGCGTGCAGTGCTGCCGGGGGGCCGGGCCGGTGGAATTCGCTGGTTCCGGCACGCTGGCGACGTGAATCCGTGTCTTCCTGATGAGGTGTCTGGGCGCTACCTGTCATTTCCCGAACGGGAGGACATCGCCGTCTGGCACACCCAGGGCGCCGGCGTTCGCGAGACCGCCCGCAGACTCGGACGGGCGCCGTCGACGATATCCCGTGAGCTGCGGCGCAATGCCTCTACTCGGACCTGCAAGCTGGACTACCGGGCCTCGACCGCGCAGTGGCACGCTGAACGCCGGGCCCGGACGCCCGAAGACAGCCAAGCTCGTGGACAATCCGAGGCTGAGCCTATGTCCAGGACCGGCTGTCGGGGTACATCACCGACGCCGGAGGCAACCGCGTCGGCCCGCAAGGCCCGGCCTGGAAGGGGCGCGACAAGCCGCACCGCGGCGACAGAGGCTGGGTGACAGCATGGAGCCCGGAGCAGATCGCGCGACGCCTGCCGCTCGAGTTCCCCGACGATCAGGACATGCGCATCAGTCACGAGGCGATCTACCAGGCGCTCTACGTCGAGCAACGTGGTGCGCTGAAACGCGAGTTGGTGTCTGCCTGCGCACCGGACGGGCGCTGCGTGTTCCTCGGGCACGCAGCCGGCACAAGGCGTGGGCCCACGTCACCGACGAGGTCCTCAGCGAGCGTCCCGCCGAGGCCGAGGACCGCGCCGTTCCCGGGCACTGGGAGGGCGACCTCATCATCGGGCTGAAACGCTCGGCGAGCGGGACTCTCGTCGAGCGCACCACCAGGTTCACCATGCTGGTCCACCTGCCGCGCGAGGAGGGCTACGGTGTGGTCCCGCGCACGAAGAACGGACCCGCTCTGGCCAGGTACGGCGCCATCACGATGAAGAACGCCCTGGCCAGGACAATGACCACACTGCCTGACCAACTCCGGCGGTCTCGCACCTGGGACCACGGCAAGGAGCTGTCCGCGCACGTCGCCTTCACGGTCGAGACCGGCATCCCTGGCTACTTCGCCGACCCTCACAGCCCCTGGCAACGCGGGACCAACGAGAACACCTTTTGGCGCAGCCTTGGCGGGCCGGGCTTCTTCGACGGGAGAAGTTCGGCGGGATCGTCGGGTGACTCGGAGAACACGTGCTGAAAGGATTTGCGTTGAGATGCCCACGGTGGTCCACAGGGCGAGAGCCCTGGCCGGAAGTGGCTTGATAGAAGCCTGCTGAGTCGTCAACTCGCAATAGGTCTGTCCCCTGGCCAGGGCCCTCGCGTCTGTCCCGTCATCCGTGACAGCAGACAAGGGGACAACTCGACGGTGACAGTGGGGATCGACCCGCACAAGCGCGTCCACGTCGCAGTGGCCGTCGACGCTGACGGCAGACGGCAGACGGCAGACGGCAGACGGCAGACCAAGCCCTTGACCGTCAAGAACGACGCAAACCTGATCGGCGTCCTACTCAAGTGGATCCACACGATCGCCGATGGCATCCCCGTGACCTGGGCCATCCAGGATGGTCGCGGGTTCGCCTGCCGCCTGGCCGATGGCCTGCTGCTGACTGGCCACGAGGTGGTCTGGGTTCCCACCAGGCTCATGTCCGCACACCGCAAGCTCCACGCCGCCACCGGCTCGAAGTCCGACCCCGTTGACGCCGCCGCAGTCGCCCACGCCGCGATCGCCACCCCTGGCCTGGACCGCCACCGCATCGACGACCGCATCGACGACCGCGTGCGCGAGCTGCGCGTTCTGGTCGCCTCACGGGCCGACCTCGGCCGACGTCGCACCATGGTCATCAACCAGATCAAGGCATACACACACCTCTGGCTCGACCACACCCCTGGCGACCTCACCCGCCGGCCCGGCATGACCTCGCTGACCGCGCTGGTGGACACCACGGACATGAGCGCCCATGTCCGCCGCATGCTGACCGAGATGATCACGGAGATAGGCGAACTGAACAAGCACGTCCGCGGACTCGAAGCCACGATCCACGAACTGGTCACCCCTCTGGCACCCGCGCTCCTGAAGATCACCGGGATCAGCCACGTCTCCGCGGCGGTCCTCCTCGCGGAGATCGGCGACATCACCCGCTTCACCAGCTCAGCGAAGCTCGCCCGCTACACCGGAGCCGCACCGATCCCGGTCTACTCCTCCGACAAGGAACACTACCGACTGCACAGAGGTGGCAACCGGCGGCTCAACAGCGTGCTCTCCACGACATCCATCGTCCAGCAGCGATCTCACCCAGGCGCGCAGGCCCTCTTGGCCCGCCACGAGCCGATCAAGGGAGCCCGCGGAGTCCGGCGAATCCTCAAACGCCACCTGATCGACGTCATCCACCGCGCCATGGCCAAAGACCGAGCCTCTTGGCAGCACCACGTCACCCATACACCAGCTCGCTGCTTGACACAGAAGCGTCAACGGCCTACTGCGTCAGTACTTTCCCAAGGCCACCGACTTGTCCCGCTGGAACAGCGAAGAGCTCCAGGCCGTCGCAGCGGTCTTCAACAACCGGCCCCGGAAAACCCTCGGGTGGCGAACCCCGGCCGAAGTGTTCACCCAGCAGCTACGATCGCTCCCACCAACCAGCGTTGCAACGACCGATTGAATCCGTCCAGTACCGCAGCCGGGCCTTCGCCGACGCTCGCCGCGAAGCCGGCGTCTCCCAGTCCATGAGCGCGGTCGGCTCCAGCGAGGACGACGCACTCGTCGAGTCGTTCAACGCGACGTGTAAACGGGAGACCCTCCAGGGCCGCAGGGTCTGGGACACCGAGCGCGAGGTCCGCCCGGACCTCTTCCGCCGGCTGCACCGCTACAACATCCTCCGACGCCACTCCCGCCTCGGACGCCGCGGCCCCATCGTCTACGAGCGAGCACTCCGAACGACATCAACTACGCCGGTCCAAGCCGCATAACCCGTGTTGAAGATCAGGGGCCAAGGCCCGCGCTTGGCCGGCTCTCCCTTGGTAACGGAGCCGCGTTCGCCAGGGACTCTCGCCGCCCGGCAGCGGTCTTGATGAAGCAGGTGTCGTCGATGACGAGCAACCCGCTGTCGTCGCCGAGGTGTTCGGCGACGGACGACTGCAGGTCGTCGCGGACGTCTTCGGCGTCCCAGGCCGCTCCGTTCAGCAACCGCTGGAGGCCGTCGGGGGTGTGATGCCCAGCGAACTCGGCCAGTTGCCAGCCGTTCTTGCGGCCGACCGGGGCGGAGCAGACCCCGCACATAGTCCCCCATCCGCGGCCGCAGGTCGGCACGGCCGAACCGGTGGCCGATGCAGAGGAAAAGGTCATCCAGTTCCCGGGCCGCGTCCGCATGTTCGTCGATCACGCTGGGAAGCTGTCCACATCACAGCAGGAAGGGTAACGAAACGCTGTTGGAGTACCCAGGTCGGCAGCAGGCGGCAGTTCACCGGAGTACCGGTGCCCTTCCCCCGACACCCGCCTCATGTCCATGGTCCCGGCGGGCGGCTGGGATCGGCCGCCCACCGGCGCCCGGCAGCTCCTGGACGACTTCGACCACACGTACGCCGGGGATCTGGAAGCACTCGACACGGCATGGGCCGAGGGTCTCAGTATGGCTGTACGTCGGATGCGCAGGCTGGAAACTCCTGCCGTGGGTCTGATAGAGATGCCAGTCTCCTGGCACGAAGGAGACCTGCCGCCTCCCATTCCGACCTCGCGGATGATCCACACGGCTGCACCCCTCGGGGAGCCTCGCACGCTGTGCTGTGGATCGGCCGTACGACGCCGCTTGATCAGAGCACCCGACCGTCACCGGCGAGGAACGTCTCGCGGCTCGGTATTCACCTCCGCCACCCGTCCGAACCGAGCCGGGAAACCGGGGAATCCTCGCGGTCGCCTGTCGATGACGTCGCGTCGGCGGCTTCCCCGGCGGCCTGTCTCCCCAAGCGCTTGCGCGCCCGATGGGCGGCCACGTTCGCCCGGGTGGCGCAGCGGTTCGAGCAGTACCGGCGCGAGCAGTTGGTCGAGGAGTCGACGTATACGTTGCGGCACGGCGCCGCCTGACACATGCCGAGCCGGCCGGGGCCGAACGCGGTGAGATGAAAGGCCAGACCCATCGCGGATATGGCGGCGTACCCCGCGGTCGCGTTCGACGGGTGTTCGGCCAGGTGCATGTGCCACCGCGGCCGGCCCTCGGCGTCGAGGTGGTCGTGGCCGGAGATCTGCGGGCTGACCGGGAAGTCCAGCAGCAACGCGTTGAGCAGATCAACGGCTTGGGTGTGGTCACCGTCGTCGGCCGCTGCGAAGACCGCGCGCAGCCGGGTGCGCACCGAGCGGAACCGGGTCACGTCGGCCTCCGTCACCCGGCGCGCGCTCTGCAGGGCTTCCCCGAAAAGCGCGCGGACCGCCTCGACGGAGGTGAGGCGGTCCGTGTGACGGGCCGTGTCCTCGGTGTTGACCAGGCGTACGGCGTAGTCCGAATACTCGGCCAGTTCCACTGGTGGTCCTTGATTCCGGGCGGGCTGGGACGGGTGGTTCGGTAAGCGACATGTGCAAGCCGAGCCTATTACGGGCACGGTCGGCGTGCGCACGCTTCCTTCCCAGCCGCCTCTCCCTCGGAACTCAGGGACTCGGCCTCGCCGCCGACGGCGTCCTCACGGGCGGTGCGGAAGCACCAGCGGGGCGTAGGCGTCCGGCCGGCGGGTGGCGAGGAAGGGGAAGAGCTCCAGCCAGTCACGGCGGGCGTCCAGGTCGAGATCGGCGACGAGGACGGCGGGCTCGTCGCGGGGCGCCTGCGCGAGGACTCGGCCGTAGGGGTCGACGATGAACGAACTGCCGTAGAACGTCAGGCCGTTCTCGGCGCCGATGCGGTTGGGCACCACCATGAAGGTGGCGTTGGCTATGGCGTTGCCCGTGATGACCTTCTGCCAGATCGGCTGGGTGTCGAAGCCGGGGTGACCGGGCTCGGAACCGATGGCGGTCGGGTAGACGAGGATGTCGGCGCCCGCGAGGGAGTAGGCGCGCGCCAGCTCCGGGAACCACTGGTCCCAGCAGGTCGGCAGCCCGAGGTTGGCCCCGTCGACCTTCACCAGCGGGAAGGCTTCCTCGCCGGCCGGGCCCTGGCGGAACCAGTGGTCCTCGTAGTAGCCCTCGGAGACGGGGATGTGGGTCTTGCGGGTCCGTTGGGCGAGGGTGCCGTCCGGGGCGACCAGGATCGCCGTGTTGTAGCCGAGACCGTCGTCCTCGCCGTCCGGCGCCGGCGCCTTCTCGTACAGCGAGGCGTGCACGTACACGCCGTACTCCCGCGCGGCCTCGGCGGCGAAGGCGAAGGTCGGGCCGGTCAGCAGGTCCTCGGGCTCGGCGGGCGCCGGGTGGTCGGCCTTGCGGACGACCGCGAAGTAGGGCGACAGCGTCAGCTCCTGAAGACACACCACGCGCGCCCCCTCGGCCGCCGCGAGCCGGATGCCTT
Source organism: Streptomyces similanensis (assembly GCF_039543625.1). Lineage (NCBI taxonomy): Bacteria > Bacillati > Actinomycetota > Actinomycetes > Kitasatosporales > Streptomycetaceae > Streptomyces > Streptomyces similanensis. The sequence continues at coordinate 10,506 of NZ_BAABKC010000067.1, forward strand.
CCAGCAGGCCCGCTCGGTGCTCGGCGGGATCGCGGCGCCAGCGCTGCTGCACGGCGGCGACGCGCAGGGGAGGCCGGTCCGCTGGACGGGTCCGCGTCGGTGAGGCGGGCGGATTGAAGGCGGTGATCAGACGCATGGCGGATTCCTGACGCTGAGGGCTGTTCTGTCGCGGCAACTCAGCCGCACGGGGGAGTGCCGGAACGTTCCGGCACGTGCAGGACGGTAGCCCATGCCGGAACGTTCCGGCAAGGCCGCTCGGATCCGTCTAGACTTCTGCCGTGTGAACGCCCGTACCGTGACCCTTCTCGACGTCGCCCGTGCCGCCGGGGTCTCCAAGAGCACCGCCTCCGACGCCCTCCAGGGCTCGGGGCGGGTCGCCGGAACGACCCGCGATCGGGTCAGGGAGGTCGCCGACCGCCTCGGCTACCGCCCCAACAGCGCCGCGCGACGACTACGGCGCGCCAGTACCGGAGCGGTCGGCCTCCACCTGCCGCAGACCGCGACGCGGCTCGACTACTACATGAACCTCGCTTTCGGGGCGGTCTCCCGGGCTCAGGAGGAGGGGCTGGACGTGGTGCTGCTGGCTCCGTCCAGCGGGACCTGCGGACGGCTCGCCTCACGGGTCGACGGGCTGCTCGTCATCGATCCCGAGGTCGGCGACACAGCGGTGCCCGCGCTGCTGGAGTCCGGCGTCCCGGTCGTCACCGGCGAGCGCTACCTGGGGCCCGTACCCGCTCCGGTCGGGTCCGTCGTCTGCGACAACGCCGCCTCGTTGAACGCCCTGCTCGACCACGTCCTCGACCGTGGCGCGCGCCGCCCCGCCCTGCTGGCTCCCGCGGACGCCTCGGCCTGGGCCGCGGCGCTGCGCACGACCGCCGAGAGCTGGAGCCGTGCCCGTTCGGCGCCCGTGACGGTACGGACGGTCTCGTTCGCGGCCACCGCCCGTGAGGCGGAGGAGGCCACGCTCGCCCTGCTCGCCGAGGACCCCTTGACCGATGCCGTGATCTGCGCCCCCGACGGCGCGGCGCCCGGGGTCCTGCACGCCGCCGGCGCCCTGGGGAGAGTCGTGGGAACGGATCTTCTCGTCGCATCGTGTGTGGACGGTCCCGCCGCCCGGGGCGGCAATCCGCCCATCACCGCGATCGATCTGCGGCCTGCGGCCTACGGCCGCGCCTGCGCCGAGCTCCTCTGCGACGTCCTCGCCGGCCGCGCGGCTCCGGACACCGTGCGCCGGCACGAGTGGGGCCTGGAGACCCGGGCTTCAACGCTGGGCTGACCTGCGCGTACCGGCAGCTCGAACCTTCTCTCGAACGGCCCGCGCCGTTCCGGCCGACCAACCGCGACGCAAGAGGGCTCCCGCCGGCGAAACGGCCGGTGGGAGCCCTCTGTGATCCTGTCGTGAAGGGTGAGAAGACGATCACGAGCAGGACGCTCGCGTGACTACGGCGTCACGGCTTGAGCAGCAGGCTGTCGCCGCGCTCCTTGGCGGCGGCGTAGCGCTTGGCGACGTCCTGCCAGTTGACGACCTGCCACATGGCCTCGATGAAGTCGACCTTCTGGTTCTTGTACTGGAGGTAGAAGGCGTGCTCCCAGGCGTCGAAGACCAGGATCGGGGTGGCGCCCTGGCCGACGTTGCCCTGGTGGTCGTAGACCTGCTCGACGATCAGGCGCCCGCTCAGCGGCTCGTAGGCGAGGACGCCCCAGCCGGAGCCCTGGGTGGTGGCCGCCGCCTTGGTCAGCTGGGCCTTGAAGCCGGCGTAGGAGCCGAAGGACTCGGTGATCGCGTCGGCCAGATCGCCGACCCCGTCCTGCGCGAGCGGCTCGCCGCCGCCGTCCTTGGGACCGGTCATGTTCTGCCAGTAGATGCTGTGCAGGATGTGCCCGGAGAGGTGGAAGGCGAGGCTCTTCTCCAGGCCGTTGATCGAGCCCCACGACTCCTTGTCCCGCGCCTCCGCGAGCTGCTCCAGCGTGTCGTTCGCGCCCTTCACATAAGCCGCGTGGTGCTTGTCGTGGTGCAGCTCGATGATCTCGGGGCTGATGACCGGGGCCAACGCCGAGTAGTCGTAGGGGAGTTCGGGAAGCGTGTAAAGCGCCATGTCCAACGTCCTCCGACGTTATTGCCAATGGTATGCAGATGCACGCTAACAGCAGGAGCGATAGTTTGCGATCAGGCACCGGACTCCGGACCCGTCCGTGTCGCACCGAGCGGCGCGGGTCCCGGACTCCTCCCTCGTGGTGAGAAAGGCAGCAGCGTGACCACGAACCCGTCGTCGGCGCAGGACGATGCGACAACGCCGCCGGATGCCCCGGCGCTGCTACGAGCCCACGGCTTGCGCCGCACCACCAGCCGGGTGTGCACACTGACGATGCTCTCGGCGTCCCGGCGCCATCTCTCCTCGGCGGAGGCCTGTGCGGAACTGCACCGGCGCGGAACCCCGTTCGATCCGGCAACCGTCTACCGGACGCTGGAATCCCTGACGGCGGTCGGCCTGACCCACGTGGTCCACGCCCCAGGCCCCAAGCGCTACGGGGTCAGCTCCGAGCCGCACCACCACACCGTGTGCGAGCAGTGCGGCCAGGTGAGCGACGTCGCGGGCGATCACGTGAAGGCGGCCGTCGAACAGGTCGCGCGGCTGACCGGGCTGAGCCCCGACTCCTCCGGCTCGCTCCTCGTGTACGGCCGGTGCACGGCCTGCGCTCAGGGAAGCGGCGAACCGGTGCGAGGCGGCGCCGAGGGCGGATGACGCCCGGCGGCACGACGCCTCGCGCCCGCCGCGCGCCCGGTCAGCCCTCCCCTTCGAGGTCCCCCTCCGTCTCCAGGTACACCCGCCGCAGCTCTTCCAGCACCGCCGGATCCGGCTTGGCCCACATTCCCCGCGACTCCGCCTCCAGCAGCCGCTCGGCGATGCCGTGCAGTGCCCACGGATTGGCCTGCTGGAGGAACTCCCGGTTGTGCAGGTCGAGGACGTAGGTCTCGGTGAGCTTGTCGTACATCCAGTCGGCGACCACCCCGGTGGTGGCGTCGTAGCCGAACAAATAGTCCACGGTGGCGGCGAGTTCGAAAGCGCCCTTGTAGCCGTGGCGGCGCATCGCCTCGATCCACTTGGGGTTGACGACACGGGCACGGAAGACGCGTGAGGTCTCCTCGACGAGGGTACGGGTGCGGACCGTCTCCGGGCGGGTGGAATCGCCGATGTACGCCTCGGGTGCGGTGCCGCGCAGGGCGCGCACGGTGGCCACCATGCCGCCGTGGTACTGGAAGTAGTCGTCGGAGTCGGCGATGTCGTGCTCGCGGGTGTCGGTGTTCTTCGCCGCGACCGCGATCCGCCGGTACGCGGTCTCCATCTCCTCGCGGGCCGGGCGGCCGTCGAGTTCGCGGCCGTAGGCGTAGCCGCCCCAGACGGTGTAGACCTCGGCGAGGTCGGCGTCGGTGCGCCAGTCGCGGGAGTCGATGAGCTGGAGCAGTCCGGCGCCGTAGGTGCCGGGGCGGGAGCCGAAGATGCGGGTGGTGGCGCGGCGTTCGTCGCCGTGGGCCGCCAGGTCCGCCTGCACGTGGGTGCGCACGTGGTTGGTCTCGGCCGGTTCGTCGAGTGAGGCCGCCAGGCGTACGGCGTCGTCCAGCAGGCCGATGGTGTGCGGGAAGGCGTCGCGGAAGAAGCCGGAGATGCGCAGGGTGACGTCGATGCGCGGGCGGCCCAGTTCCTCGTACGGGATGGGCTCAAGGCCGGTCACACGGCGCGAGGCGTCGTCCCAGACGGGGCGGACGCCGAGCAGGGCGAGCGCCTCGGCGACGTCGTCGCCGGCGGTGCGCATGGCGCTGGTGCCCCACAGGGACAGGCCGACGGAGGTGGGCCAGGCGCCGTTGTCGGCGCGGTAGCGCTGGAGGAGGGAGTCGGCGAGGGCCTGTCCGGTCTCCCAGGCGAGGCGGGAGGGGACGGCCTTGGGATCGACGGAGTAGAAGTTGCGGCCGGTCGGCAGGACGTTGACCAGGCCGCGCAGCGGGGAGCCGGAGGGGCCGGCCGGGACGAAGCCGCCGGCCAGGGCGTGCACGGTGTGGTCCAGCTCCGCCGTGGTCGCCGCGAGCCGGGGGACGACCTCGCGGGCGGCGAACTCAAGGACGGCGGCGACATGTTCGCCGTGCTCGACGGGGACGGCGGCCGGGTCCCAGTGCGCGTCCTCCATCGCCTTCACCAGGGCCCGCGCCTGCTCCTCGGCCGCGTCGGCCGTCGTGCGGGTCGCGGCGGACTCGTCCAGGCCGAGGGCCTCGCGCAGACCGGGGAGGGCGGTGGTGCCGCCCCAGATCTGGCGGGCGCGCAGGATGGCGAGGACGAGGTTGACGCGGTCCTCGCCGGCGGGCGCGGTGCCGAGGACGTGGAGGCCGTCGCGGATCTGGGCGTCCTTGACCTCGCAGAGCCAGCCGTCGACGTGGAGGAGGAAGTCGTCGAAGCCGTCGTCGTCGGGGCGGTCGTCCAGGCCGAGATCGTGGTCGAGGCGGGCGGCCTGGATGAGGGTCCAGATCTGGGCGCGGATGGCGGGCAGCTTGGCCGGGTCCATGGCGGAGATCTGTGCGTACTCGTCGAGGAGTTGTTCCAGCCGTGCGATGTCGCCGTAGGAGTCGGCGCGGGCCATGGGCGGGACGAGGTGGTCGACGAGGGTCGCGTGGGCGCGGCGTTTGGCCTGGGTGCCTTCGCCGGGGTCGTTGACCAGGAAGGGGTAGACCAGGGGGAGGTCGCCGAGGGCGGCGTCGGGGCCGCAGGCGGCGGAGAGGCCGGCGTTCTTGCCGGGCAGCCATTCCAGGTTGCCGTGCTTGCCGAGGTGGATCATCGCGTCGGCGCCGAAGCCGCCGTCGGTCTGCGGGGCGGCGATCCACCGGTAGGCGGCCAGGTAGTGGTGGGACGGCGGGAGGTCGGGGTCGTGGTAGATGGCGATCGGGTTCTCGCCGAAGCCGCGCGGGGGCTGGATGAGGATGAGCAGGTTGCCGAAGCGCAGGGCCGCCAGGACGATGTCGCCCTCCTTGTCGCGGCTGCGGTCGACGAACATCTCGCCGGGCGGCGGGCCCCAGTGCTCCTCCACCGCCGTGCGCAGGCTCTCGGGCAGGGTCGCGAACCAGCGGCGGTAGTCGGCGGCCGGGATGCGCACCGGGTTGCGCGCCAACTGCTCCTCGGTGAGCCAGTCCTGGTCGTGGCCGCCCGCCTCGATGAGCGCGCGGATCAGTTCGTCGCCGTCGCCCGAGGCCAGGCCGGGGACGTCGACCCCGCCGAAGTCGTATCCCTCGTCCCGCAGGCGGCGCAGCAGGGCGACGGCGCTGGCGGGGGTGTCCAGGCCGACGGCGTTGCCGATGCGGGAGTGCTTGGTCGGGTAGGCGGACAGGACGAGGGCGAGACGCTTGCGGACGGGCGGGATGTGGCGAAGCCGGGCGTGGCGTACGGCGATTCCGGCGACGCGGGCGGATCGCTCGGGGTCGGCGACGTAGGCGGGCAGGCCGTCGGCGTCGATCTCCTTGAAGGAGAACGGCACGGTGATCAGGCGGCCGTCGAACTCGGGCACGGCGATCTGGCTGGCCGCGTCGAGCGGGGAGACGCCCTCGTCGTTCTCCTCCCATGTCGTGCGCGAGCTGGTCAGGCACAGGGCCTGCAGGATCGGGACGTCCAGCGCGGTGAGCGCGCCGGCGTCCCAGGACTCGTCGTCCTGCCCGGCCGACGCCTCGGCGGGCCTGGTGCCGCCGGCCGCCAGCACGGTGGTGACGATCACGTCGGCGGCGCGCAGTTCGTCGATCAGCTCCGGCTCGGGGGCGCGCAGGGAGGCGACGTAGAGGGGCAGCGGGCGGCCGCCCGCGTCCTCGACGGCGTCGCACAGGGCGTGGACGAAGGCCGTGTTGCCGCTCATGTGGTGGGCGCGGTAGTAGAGCACGGCGACGGTCGGGCCGTCTGCCTTCGGCTCCGGGCGCTGCAAGGGTCCCCAGGAGGGGGCGGGGGCGGGCGCGTCGAATCCGTGGCCGGTGAGCAGCACCGTGTCGGAGAGGAACCGGGCCAGGTGTTCCAGGTTGGCGGGGCCGCCGTGGGCGAGGTAGGCGTGTGCCTCGGCGGCGATGCCGATGGGGACGGTGGAAGCGGCCATCAGCTGCGCGTCGGGGGCCTGTTCACCGGTGAGGACGATGACCGGGCGCCCGTCCGCGAGGAGCAGGTCCAAGCCGTCCTGCCAGGCTCGGATCCCGCCGAGAAGGCGAACGACGACGAGCCCGACGCCGTCGAGGAGGGCCGGAAGCCGGTCCAGCGGAAGTCGGGCCGGGTTGGCGAAGCGGTAGGCGACCGGGCCGCCGGCCGCGCGGGCGCTGAGCAGGTCGGTGTCGGAGGTCGACAGGAGCAGGATGTCGCGGGCGTGCGGGGCACGCTCCCCGGACGGAGTGGGCATGCGTCGCCTGGCCTTCCTCGGGGTCCGCGCCCCGGGCGGTGTGGAATGAGTCACCCCGTCGGGCAGAGCCGACCCGGGAAAGGGAGTTCCTGACTCGCCCGGCCTTCGAGGGGCCGGGCTCACAGTGGCGGGACCGTGCCGGATTCACACCGGCTTCCTCCCCTGTCGCCGTGCGGGCGATCGGTGGACCGGGTGATCCACCGGGGATCATAGTAAGGGTCACGGAATGCGCGCAGGGCGTACATCGGGTGTGATCGTAGGTATGCTCACCGCCATGCCCACGGCAATGCCTCCTTCGTCGTCCCAGGCCACACCGGCCGCGCGGGACCGCGGTGACGCGTGCCCCGGGACGCTGCGGCTGCACACGGCGGACGACGGAGCGCTGGCCCGTGTCCGGCTGCCCGGCGGCGTACTGACCGCGGATCAGGCGCGGGCTCTCGGCGACGCCGCGCGCCGGCTGGGCGACGGCGATCTGCACCTGACCTCGCGAGGCAATGTGCAGCTGCGCGGACTGGCACAGGGGTGCGGTGCGGAACTGGCGGCCGTGCTGGACTCGGCCGGGCTGCTGCCCTCGTGGGAGCACGAACGGGTGCGGAACATCGTCGCCTCGCCGCTGTCCGGCCTCGACGGCGGTGGTCTGCGGGACGTACGGCCCTGGCTGACGGCCCTGGACGCCGCGTTGTGCGCGAGTGACACCGCGACGGGCCTGTCGGGGCGGTTCCTGTTCGCCTTGGACGACGGGCGCGGTGACGTGGCCGCACTCGGTGCGGACGTCACCGTGCGCGCGGTCGCGGAAACGGGGGCGTGGCTCGCCCCCGGGTCGGTCCGCGTGGCCGCCGGGGACACGGCACGCGCGGCGCTGGCGGCCGCCGAGGCGTTCCTCGACGCGGCGCGCTCGCAGGGAGCACGAGCCTGGCGGATTTCCGAACTCATGCTGCCCGAGGGTGAGATGGACCGCCTGGTGCGCGATCGCCTGACTGCTGAGGGGATCGGCCACGAGGAGTCGCCCCAGCCGGCCGGCGTCCTCGACGGCCCGCGGCCAGGTGTCGTCGAAGGTGCGCTGTCCGTGCACGTGCCGCTGGGGAGGCTCTCGGCCCGACAGTGGGACGAGCTGGCCCGTGTGTGCGTGACCGAGCTGCGGCTGACGCCCTGGCGCGGTGTCGTCGTTCCCCTGGGGAACGCGTCCGCGGCACAGGCGGCCGAGACGTTCGCCCGTCTCGGCGCGGCCGGCCTGGTGACCGATCCCTCCTCTCCCTGGCTCGGCGTGGGCGCGTGCGTCGGCCGCCCCGGATGCGCCAAGGCGCACGCCGACGTACGGGCGGACGCGGCGCTGTCGCTGGAAGCGACCGACGGTGTCGGCCTCCCCGTGTACTGGTCCGGGTGCGAACGGCGCTGCGGTCACCCCCGCGGCGACCACGTCGACGTGGTCGCGACACCGGGCGGGGGTTACCGCGTGTCGGCCGCCACGACCGACCGGAGAGCGCGGACCGTTCCCACCGCCCGACCCGCCCTGATACGCGCCGCCCTGGCGGCGATCACCTCATGAACCGCACGACGACCGAGAGCAGCGAGAAGAACACCGTGACCACCCACGTCTACGAGAAGGACGGCGCGGCCATCTACCGCCAGTCCTTCGCCACCATCCGCGCCGAGGCTGACCTCGCGCACCTGCCCGCGGACGTCGGTCAGGTCGCGGTGCGCATGATCCACGCCTGCGGGATGGTGGACCTAGTCCGGGACCTGTCCTACTCGCCCTCGGTGGTGTCCCGGGCCCGCGAGGCGCTGCGCGCCGGGGCGCCGATCCTGTGCGACGTGCAGATGGTGGCCAGCGGCGTCACCCGCAAGCGGCTGCCCGTCGGCAACGACGTGCTGTGCACGCTGTCCGACCCGGCCGTCCCGGAGCTGGCCGCGAAGCTCGGCACCACGCGCAGTGCCGCCGCGCTCGAACTGTGGCGCGACCGGCTGGACGGAGCGGTCGTCGCGGTCGGCAACGCGCCCACCGCCCTCTTCCGTCTCCTGGAGATGATCGAGGAGGGCGCGCCCCGCCCTGCCGCCGTCATCGGTGTGCCCGTCGGGTTCGTCGGCGCCGCCGAGTCCAAGGACGCGCTGGCCGCGCATCCGTCGGGGCTCGACCACCTGGTGGTGCGCGGTCGTCGCGGTGGCAGCGCCATCGCGGCCGCCGCGCTCAACGCGATCGCGAGCGAGGAAGAGTGAGCGGCAAGCTGTACGGGGTGGGCCTCGGGCCCGGCGACCCTTCTCTGATGACCGTACGGGCGGTCGAGGTCATCGCCGAGGCGGATGTGATCGCCTACCACAGTGCCCGGCACGGGCGGTCCATCGCCCGCTCGATCGCGGCGAAGCATCTGCGCGCCGACCACGTCGAGGAACCGCTGGTCTACCCCGTCACGACCGAGACCACCGACCATCCGGGCGGTTACCGGGGCGCCATGGAGGACTTCTACGCCGAGGCGGCGGCGAAGCTCGCGGCCCACCTCGACGCCGGCCGTACCGTGGCAGTGCTCGCCGAGGGCGATCCGTTCTTCTACGGCTCCTACATGCACATGCACAAACGGCTCGCCGACCGCTACGAGACCGAGGTGATTCCCGGCGTCACCTCCGTGTCCGCCGCCGCGGCCCGGCTCGGCGCGCCGCTCGCCGAGGGCGAGGAGGTGCTGACCATCCTGCCGGGCACCCTGCCCGAGGAGGAGCTGACCGCGCGGCTGGCCGCGACGGACGTCGCCGTGGTGATGAAGCTTGGCCGCACCTTCCCCAAGGTGCGTCGGGCCCTGGAGGACTCCGGGCGGCTGCGCGAGGCGCGGTACGTGGAGCGGGCCACCATGGGCAAGGAGCGCATCGCCGCCCTGGCCGAGGTGGACGCGGATTCGGTGCCGTACTTCTCGGTCGCCGTCCTGCCCAGCCGGGTGGGCGCCGAGCGGCCCGTGACCGGGGGCCGGGGCGAAGTGGTCGTGGTGGGCACGGGTCCGGCCGGTCCGATGTGGCTGACGCCCGAGACGCGGGGCACGCTGGCCGCAGCCGACGATCTGGTCGGATACACCACCTACCTGGACCGGGTGCCGGAGCGCCCTGGTCAGCTCCGGCACGGCTCGGACAACCGGGTGGAGGCCGAGCGCGCCGAGTTCGCGTTGCAGCTGGCGCGGCGGGGACGCCGGGTGGCCGTGGTCTCCGGGGGTGATCCGGGCGTCTTCGCGATGGCCACCGCCGTACTGGAGGCCGCCTCGCAGGAGGAGTACCAGGACGTGCCGGTGCGGGTGCTTCCCGGCGTCACCGCCGCCAACGCCGCCGCGGCCCGTGCCGGCGCCCCGCTCGGCCACGACTACGCCGCCATATCCCTCTCCGACCGGCTCAAGCCGTGGGACGTGGTCGCCGGGCGGCTGCGGGCAGCGGCCTCCGCGGACCTGGTGCTCGCGCTCTACAACCCCGGCTCACGCAGCCGCACCTGGCAGGTGGGCAAGGCGCGGGACCTGCTGCTGGAGTACCGGGCGCCGCAGACGCCGGTCGTGGTCGCGCGGGACGTGGGCGGCGCGGAGGAGCGGGTGCGGATCGTGCCGCTGGGCGAGCTGGATCCGGCTGAGATCGACATGCGCACGATCCTGCTGGTCGGTTCCTCTCAGACGCGGGTGGTCCGCCGTGGGGACGGCGCGGAGATCGTCTGGACCCCGCGCCGCTATCCGGAGGTGTGAGGACGAGCGGTGCCACCCGGTCCGGGTGGCACCGCGAACGACGCTATTCGCCCTTCTCCGAAGCCGTGGCCGGCCGGGCAAGGCCCGCCGTCCACTTCTCCTCGATCCGGCCCACCTTCCACACCAGCAGGGCGACGGCCCAGGTGGCGAAGAACAGGCCGACGATGACGTAGCCGATGATGTTGAGGTCGAGTCCGGCGACCCAGTCCCAGAACGTGCCGTGCAGATCCGCCTTCTCGGCGACCAGGCCGAGGAGTTCCACGGTGCCGATGATCAGGGCGACGGCGACGGACAGCCCGGTGATGGTCAGGTTGTAGTAGACCTTGCGGACCGGCTTGGAAAAGGCCCAGCCGTAGGCGAAGTTCATGAACGAGCCGTCGATCGTGTCCAGCAGCGACATGCCCGCCGCGAACAGGACCGGCAGGCACAGGATGGCGTACCAGGGCAGGCCCGAGGCGGCGCCGGAGCCGGCGAGGACGAGCAGGGCGATCTCGGTCGCGGTGTCGAAGCCGAGGCCGAAGAGGACGCCCAGGGGGTACATCTGCCAGGGCTTGGTGATCGACTTCATCAGGCGGCCCAGGATGCGGTTCATGAAGCCGCGGTTGTTCAGCTGCTCCTCCAGCGCGGCCTCGTCGAAGTGCCCGGAGCGCATCTGCCGGAACACCTTCCAGATCCCGGCCATGATCACCAGGTTGATGACCGCGATGACGTAGAGGAAGGTCCCGGAGACCGTCGTGCCGATCCAGCCGGTGATGCTGTGCAGCGTCGAGTCGTCGTTCTCGACGGGTCCGGCCAGGGCTTTCACTCCCAGGGAGAGCAGGAAGGCGAGGGCGAAGACGATCGTGGAGTGGCCGAGGGAGAACCAGAAGCCGACCGACAGGGGCCGTCGGCCCTCGTTCATCAGCTTGCGGGTGGTGTTGTCGATCGCGGCGATGTGGTCCGCGTCGAAGGCGTGCCGCATGCCGAGGGTGTAGGCGGTGACGCCGATGCCTACGCCGAAGGTCTTGGTGCCGAGGCTGTAGTGCTCGGGGGCGACGATCACCACGAGCGTGAACCAGCCTATGACGTGCAGTGCGAGGATGAAGGCGGCCATCCCGCCGACGCCGGCCCACTCCTTCGCGGTCATCGAGGTACGGATGCGGTGCCACGAGATGCCGCGGCCGGCGGCCGGAGCGGGCGGCCGGGTGGAAGCGGAATCAGGAGCGGTGGCCATGGGGTGTGACCCTAACTTCTCGGCGAGCGGCTGTTTTCAGCCGCGCCTTCCAGGTTTCTGCCACCTGGTTGCAACAACAACATGACCGCAGCAAAGCCCGTGCCAGGTTTGGGTCAACGACCCGGATAGAAGTGCTGCCCGAGGCGCTCGCACAGCCACCCGGCCGCGCTTTCGGGGTCGGCCACGACGGGGACGCCCTCGGGCACCGGTGGTCTGCGGACCACGACCACCGGGAGCCCGGCCTCGCGAGCGGCGCTCAGTTTCGGTGCGGTGGCCGCTCCCCCGCTGTCCTTGGTCACGACGACGTCGATGCGGTGGCGGCGCAGCAGCGCGCGCTCGCCGTCGAGGGTGAAGGGGCCGCGGTCCAGCAGCGCCTCCATGCGGGGCGGGTGCGGGGCCTCGGGGGCGTCCACGGACCGGACGAGGAACCAGAGGTCGTCCAGGTCGGCGAAGGCGGCCAGCCCCATGCGGCCGGTGGTGAGGAACACGCGCCGGCCCAGTGCGGGCAGCAACCGGGCCGCCTCCGCCAGCGAGGCCGCCTCGTGCCAGCGATCGCCCTCGACGGGGACCCAGCCGGGGCGGCGCAGAGCGAGCAGGGGAACATGGGTGACGGCAGCGGCCTCGGCCGCGTTGAAGCTGATCGTCCCGGCGAAGGGGTGGGTGGCGTCGACGACCGCGTCGACCATGTGCTCGCTCAGCCACCCGGCCAGTCCGTCAGGCCCGCCGAAGCCGCCGACACGGGTCTCGCCCGGCGGCAGTCGTGGGCTGGCGACACGTCCGGCGAGGGAGCTGGTCAGCCTCAGCCCGGTCGTGCCGTGCAGCAGTTCGGCGAGACGGCGGGCCTCCGTGGTGCCGCCGAGGATCAGTACGTGCATGGGAGTCCGAGTCCGTTCATGAAGGGCAGTGAGGGTCGAGGCGTGGGCGAGGCGAGCGGTGCGGACGGCACGCGGGGTTCGGAGCAGGTGAAGGGAGGCCGCCGCGCCCAGCTGGAGCACACCGGGCTGCGGCACGGCTGGACCACCGGCGCCTGTGCGACGGCGGCCACGACGGCCGCGTACACGGCGCTGCTGACCGGCGAGTTTCCCGACCCGGTGACGATCACGCTGCCCAAGGGGCAGACTCCGTCGTTCGCGCTGGCCGCCGAGGAGCTTACCGGGGCCCACGCGATGGCGGGCGTCGTGAAGGACGCGGGCGACGATCCCGACGTCACCCACGGCGCCCTGGTGCGGGCCACCGTCCGGCGGCTGCCTCCGGGAAGCGGCGTCGTCTTCCGCGCGGGTCCCGGCGTGGGAACGGTCACCCGGCCCGGCCTTCCGCTGCCGGTCGGTGAAGCGGCCGTCAATCCCGTCCCCCGGCGAATGATGCGCGAACACGTCGCCGAGGTCGCCGCGCGCCACGGAGGCGGCGGCGACGTCGAGATCACCGTCTCCGTCGACCACGGCGAGGAGATAGCCCGCTCCACCTGGAACCCGCGGCTGGGCATCCTCGGCGGACTGTCCATCCTCGGCACCACGGGCATCGTCGTCCCGTACTCCTGCTCGGCGTGGATCGACTCCATCCGGCGGGGCGTCGATGTGGCCCGGGCGGCCGGGCGCACCCATGTCGCCGGGTGCACCGGGTCGACCTCCGAGAAGACGGTCGTCGCCGAGTACGGCCTGCCCGAGGACGCGCTGCTCGACATGGGCGACTTCGCCGGCGCCGTGCTCAAGTACGTCCGCCGCCATCCGGTGGACCGTCTCACGATCTGCGGCGGCTTCGCCAAACTCTCCAAGCTGGCCGCGGGCCACCTGGACCTGCACTCCGGCCGCTCCCAGGTCGACAAGGGCTTCCTCGCCGAGCTGGCCCGCCGCGGCGGCGCGGACGGGACGCTCGCCGCCGAAGTGGCCGCCGCCAACACCGGCCTCGCCGCGCTCCAGCTGTGCCAGGCCGCCGGGGTTCCGCTCGGCGACCTCGTCGCACAGGCGGCTCGCGACGAAGCACTCGCTGTCCTGCGGGGTGCGCCGGTCGCCGCGGACGTCATCTGCATCGACCGGGCCGGCACGGTCGTGGGGCGCAGCTCGGTGCGATAGGTCCCGCTCGTCGCCGTACCGGCGGGGCCGGGATCAGCGGGCGTGCCGCTCGCGTCCGGGCGAGTACAGGTGGCTGTCGCGGAACTGCTGCGCTCCCAGGGTGCGCCCCACCATGATCACAGCGGTGCGCAGCACGCCGGCCGCCTTCACCTTCGGCGCGATCTCGTCCAAGGCGCCGCGGATGATCACTTCGTCCGGGCGGGAGGCGTAGGCGACCACTGCGGCGGGGCAGTCGGCGCCGTAGTGCGGGAGCAGTTCGGCGACCACGCGGTCGACGTACTGGGCGGCCAGGTGCAGCACGATGAGCGCGCCGCTGCGGCCGAGAGTGGCCAGGTCCTCGCCCTCCGGCATGGCGGTCGCCCGGTTGGCCACACGGGTGAGGATCACGGTCTGGCCGACGGTCGGCACGGTCAGCTCCCGCTTCAAGGAGGCGGCCGCGGCGGCGAACGCCGGAACGCCCGGCACCACCTCGTACGGCACCCCTGCCGCGTCGAGCCTGCGCATCTGCTCGGCAACCGCGCTGAACACGGAGGGGTCGCCCGAGTGCAGCCGCGCCACGTCCAGGCCCTCCTCATGGGCACGGACCAGTTCGGCGATGATCTCGTCCAGGTTGAGTTGAGCGGTGTCCACCAGACGCGCGTCCGGCGGGCATTCGGCCAGCAGCTCGCGCGGGACGAGGCTGCCCGCGTACAGGCAGACCTGGCACGAGGCGAGCGTCCGGGCGCCACGCACCGTGATCAGGTCGGCGGCGCCCGGGCCGGCGCCGATGAAGTACACGGTCATCTGTCTGCTCCTGGGGTCGGATCGAGGGGCTTCTGTACGGACCACTGGGTGACCGGCATGGCCTGCCGCCAGCCGGTGAAGCCGCCCACCGGGACGGCGTGCGCCACCGCCAGCCGCACCAGTTCCCCGCCGTGACGGCGGTAGGCGTCGGCGAGCAGCGCCTCCGATTCCAGCGTGACGGTGTTGGCGACCAGTCGTCCGCCGACGGGCAGTGCGGCCCAGCAGGTGTCGAGGAGACCGGGTGCGGTGAGTCCGCCCCCGACGAACACGGCGTCCGGTGCGGGCAGTTCGGTCAGAGCGGCAGGCGCGTCACCGGTGACGACGCTGAGTCCGGGTACGCCGAGCCGTTCGGCGTTTCGTAGGATGCGCTCGGCGCGCGCCGGGTCGCGTTCGACGGTGACGGCCCGGCAGGAGGGATGGGTGCGCATCCATTCGACGGCGATCGAGCCGGAGCCGCCGCCGACGTCCCACAGCAGTTCGCCGGGGGCGGGGGCGAGAGCGCCGAGGGTGGCAGCTCGGACGTGCTTCTTCGTGAGCTGACCGTCGTGTTCGTACGCCTCGTCCGGCAGTCCGGGTACGGCGCCCAGGCGCAGGGTCCGCGGTGCCCGACGGCATTCGACGGCCACAATGTTGAGCGGGTCGCCGGGCTGTTGCGTCCGTGTCCACTCGTCGGCGGTGGTTCGCGCGCTCGTACGTTCCCGGTGGCCGCCGAGCTGTTCCAGGACCCGCATGAGGCTCGGGCCGAAGCCACGTTCCCTCAGGAGCGCGGCGACCTCCGCGGGGGTGGTGGCGTCGGCGCTGAGCACGAGCAGGCGCCGGCCGTGGTGCAGGGCGGCGGCGAGGCGGGCGGTGGGGCGGCCCACGAGCGTGACGACGTCGATGTCCTCCAGCGGCCAGCCGAGCCGGCCGGCGGCGTAGGACACCGACGACGGATGAGGCAGGACGCGCAGGGCGTCGGTTTCTTCGGCGAGGGCGCGGCCGATCCCGTAGAACATCGGGTCTCCGCTGGCCAGGACGGCGATGTGGCGGCCGGCGTGCGCGGCGAGCACGCGTGGGACGGCGGGCCGCAGGGGCGTGGGCCAGCCGACACGTTCTCCGGCGCATTCGGCCGGGAGCAGGTCCAGCTGGCGTGGTCCGCCGATGAGGACCTCGGCCGCGCGCAGCACCGCGCGGGCCGGCTCGGTGAGGCCCGCCCAGCCGTCGGCTCCGATCCCGACGACGGTGACACCAAGGAACGGGGCAGGTCGGGCGGGAGTCACTGCTGGATACCTCGGAGTTCAGGGGGCGGACAGGGGCGCACTCTACTGGTCGATCACCAGCGCCCCCGAGACCGGGTTCACTTCCTGCCCGAACTTATTGCACACTGGTCGCAATAACTATCAATGTGCAGAAGGAGGCGGTCATGGGCTCTCCGGTCGTGCTGGGCATCGAGTCGTCGTGCGACGAGACCGGCGCGGGTCTGGTCCGCGACGGCGTGCTGCTCGGCCACGCCGTGGCGTCGAGCATGGACGAGCACGCCCGCTACGGCGGTGTCGTCCCGGAGATCGCGTCCCGCGCCCATCTGCACAGCCTGCGGCCGGTGGTCCGGCAGGCGCTGGACCGGGCGGGCCTCCGGCTGACGGACATCGGCGCGGTCGCCGTCACCACGGGCCCCGGCCTGTCCGGGGCACTCCAGGTCGGCCTGGCCGGGGCGAAGGGCATCGCCTACGCGCTCGGCGTGCCGTTGTATGGGGTGCACCACCTCGCCGGGCACGTGGCCGCGGACACCCTGGAGCACGGTCCGCTGCCCGATCCCTGCATGGTGCTGATCGTCTCCGGCGGTCACACCTCCCTGCTCCTCGTGCGCGATCTGGCCCGCGATCCGATCGCTCATCTGGGTGACACCCTGGACGACGCGGCCGGCGAGTGCTTCGACAAGGTCGCGCGGGTCTTCGGACTGCCCTACCCGGGCGGACCGGCCATCGACCGGGTGGCACGCGACGGCGATCCCCGCGCCGTCGCCTTTCCCCGGCCGCTGCCCGGTTCCTACGACTTCTCCTTCTCGGGGCTGAAGACGGCCGCCGCCCGCTGGGCCGAGGGGCACGCCGGGCGGGAGCTGCCGGTGGCCGACGGGGCCGCCTCGCTCCAGGAGGCGGTCGCCGACGTGCTGACCCGCAAGGCGGTGGCGGCCTGTGCCGAGCACGGGGTGGGGACTCTCGTCGTGGTCGGCGGAGTGGCCGCGAACTCGCGGGTGCGGTCGCTGGCCGAGGAACGCTGCCGGGCCGCCGGCATCGAGCTGCGGGTGCCGCCGCTCAGGCTGTGCACGGACAACGGCGCGATGATCGCCGCCGTCGGCGACCTCCTCGTACGAGCGGGGGCCGAACCGGCGCCGCTGGACGTGTCGATCGATCCGTCGGCGCCGCTAGAGTACGCGGCCCTGCAGCCCGTGGCGGCGGCCCGGACGGCGGCGGCCTGATGGACATCCGCGCCGTCCCGGCCGACGCGCTCCTGCCGTACGGCGCGGCCCTGCGCTCCGTCTACGCCGACGCGTTCCGCCCGCCCCCGTGGAACGAGGACGAGGAACAGGCGGCCGCCTTCGCCGCTCGGCTGGCGTCGGACGTGCGGCGGCCGGGGTTCACCGCCGCGCTCGCCTTCGACGGCCCGTCCCTCGTCGGCTTCGCCACCGCCTGGACCACGCCCACGCCCTTTCCGGCAGACCGCTGCTACCCGCAGGCGGCGGTGGCCCTCGGCCGGAGCCGTACCGAGGAATGGCTGTGCGGCGCCCGCGAGATCGACGAGATCGCGGTGCGTCCCGCGGCACGGGGCTCGGGCATCGGCGCCGGGCTGCTGGAAGCGGTGACCGCTGACGTCACGGACGGCCGCGCCTGGCTGCTCACCTCCCTGCGAGCCGCCAGGACCGTGTCCTTCTACCGCCACCGGGGCTGGACGCAGGCCACCCATCCCGCCCCCGAGGGCGAGGGTGTCGCCGTCTTCCTCGGCCCCCGCCACCCCGCCCGCGCCTTGGCCGCCCAGCCCCTGTAGCCCCTCGTAGCCCCCGGAGCACCCCTTGCGCACCGCCGAGATCCGCCGCCGCTTCCTCGACTTCTTCGCCGAACGCGGCCACACCGTCGTGCCCAGCGCCCCGCTGCCGACGCCCGACCCCACGCTGCTGTTCGTCAACGCCGGCATGGTGCCCTTCAAGCCGTACCTGACCGGTGAGGCGGCGGTGCCGTGGCCGCGGGCGACGAGTGTGCAGAAGTGCGTGCGCACCCTGGACATCGAAGAGGTGGGCCGCACCACCCGGCACGGCTCCTTCTTCCAGATGAACGGCAACTTCTCCTTCGGCGACTACTTCAAGGAGGAGGCGATCTCCTTCGCCTGGGAGCTGTCCACCAGCCCGGTCGCCGACGGGGGTTACGGTCTCGACCCGGACCGGATCTGGGTCACCGTGCACCACACCGACGACGAGGCCCGCGCGCTGTGGCGGCGTGTCGCCGCTCTGCCCGACGAGCGGATCGTGGCGCGCGGCGACGAGGACAACTTCTGGTCCATGGGTGTGCCCGGACCGTGCGGGCCGTGCTCGGAGCTGTACTACGACCGCGGTCCGGCCCTCGGCCGGGCGGGCGGCCCGGCGGTGGACGAGGACCGCTACATGGAGTTCTGGAACCTGGTCTTCATGCAGTACGAGCGAGGCGAGGGCGCGGGCAAGACCGGCTATCCGATCCTCGGCGAACTCCCCCGCCGCAACATCGACACCGGCATGGGCCTGGAGCGGATGGCCACCCTGCTCCAGGGCGTCGACAACCTCTACGAGATCGACGAGACCCGCCCGATCCTCGACCGGGCCGCTGCCCTCGCCGACGTCCGCTACGGCGCGGACCCCGAGGCCGACGTACGGCTCCGGGTGATCGCCGACCACGTCCGCACCGCTCTGATGCTCCTCGCCGACGGCAGCTCCCCCGGCAACGAGGGCCGCGGCTACGTTCTGCGCCGCATCCTGCGCCGGGCCGTCCGTTCCCTGCGCCAACTCGGTTACCAGGACCCCGCGCTACCGGACCTGCTCGCCGTGGCCCGCGACTGCATGGCGCCGAGCTACCCGGAGGTCGCCGAGGCGTACGACCGGATCGTGCAGAGGGCGGCCGGCGAGGAGGACGCCTTCCGCGCAACCCTGCGCCAGGGAACCACCGTGCTGGACACGGCCGTTGCCGAGGTGAGGAAGGGCGGCGGGCGGCAATTGCCCGGCGCCCAGGCGTTCCTGCTGCACGACACCTACGGTTTCCCCATCGACCTCACCCTGGAGATGGCTGCCGAACAGGGCGTGGAGGTGGACCGCGAGGGCTTCACGGCGCTGATGCGGGAGCAGCGCGAACGCGCCCGCGCCGACGCCCGCGCCCGCAAGTCCGGCGGCGCCACCGACACGACCGCCCTGCGCGGTGTCCTCGACGAGCACGGCCCGACCGACTGGCGGGCGTGGGACACCCTGACCACAGACTCCCGGGTCCTCGCCCTGCTGACGGCTTCCGGGCCGGTCCCCGTGGCCGGCGAGGGCGAGATCGCGACCGTGGTCATGGACCGCACTCCGTTCTACGCCGAATCCGGCGGGCAGGAGAGCGACGCGGGCTGGCTCTCCGGCACCTCGGTGGAGGCCGAAGTCCTGAATGTGCAGCGCCCATTGCCGGGTCTGGTGGTCCACCAGGTGAGAGTGACCGCGGGCGACCTCGCCGTCGGCGACACGGTCCACGCCGCCGTGGACCCGGAGTGGCGGCTCGGCGCCCGCCAAGCCCACTCCGGCACCCACGTCCTGCACGCGGCGCTGCGCCAGGTCCTCGGCCCCACCGCCCTCCAGTCCGGCTCCTACAACCGCCCCGGCCACCTCCGCCTCGACTTCCCCTGGCGCGGCGGCCTCTCCCCCGCCGCCCGCAGCGAGATCGAAGAGGCCGCCAACCTGGCCCTGCGCCGCGACCTGCCGGTCGGCGTACGGTGGATGACCCTGCCGGAGGCCAAGGAACTGGGCGCGCTGGCGCTGTTCGACGAGACGTACGGCGAGAAGGTCCGCGTCGTGGAGATCGGCGGCGCCTGGTCGCGTGAGCTGTGCGGCGGCACCCATGTCGAACACTCCTCGCAGATCGGCGTGGTGGCGCTGACCTCGGAGTCGTCGGTGGGCGCGGGCATGCGCCGGCTGGAAGCCGCCGTCGGCGTCGAGGGCTTCGGCTATCTCGCCCGCGAGCGCGACCTCGTCGCCCGCATCGCCGAGCAACTCCAGGCGCCACGCGCCGAACTCGCCGATCGCGTCGCCGGGCTGCTGGAGCGGCTGAAGTCGGCCGAACGCGAGAACCAGCGGCTGCGTCAGGCGGCGACCCGGGCGCGGGCGGCCGCCCTGGCCGATCAGGCCCGCGACGTGGGCGGTGTCCTGGTCGTCACCGCGACCGCCGAGGACGGACCGGACGGCGCCAGGGCCCTGACCGTCGCGGTACGCGACCTGCTGCCCAGCGACCGCCCGGGTGTGGTGGCGATCGGCGTGGAGTCCGGCGGCGGGGCAGTCCTCGTCGCCGCCGTCAACCCGAGGGCGCGGGAGGCGGGGCTGGCCGCCTCGACGCTGGTCAAGCAACTCCTGGACGGCAGGGGCGGCGGTTCGCCGGAGCTGGCCCAGGGCGGCGGCCTGACCGCCGACCGGCTGGCCTCGGTGCTGGAGGCCGTCCCGGTGGCCGTCTCGGAGCGGTGAACGCCCTCGGCTCCGCCGCCGTTCGGGGGAAAGAGGAGCCGCGGGCGACAATCTCCGACCGGTAAGGGGAGACATCACTGCATGACTGTTACCGTTCAGGTCGACACCACGCGCCCCGTGGCGACCCTCATCAACGTCTTCACCGTTTCCCCCGACCGCCAGGAGGAACTGGTCGCCCTGCTCGCTCGCGCCACCGAGGACACGATGAAGCAGCAACCCGGCTTCCTGCACGCCAACTTCCACGTCTCCCACGACGGCGAACGCGTGATCAACTACGCCCAGTGGGAGACCGAGGAGCACTACCACGCGATGCTCGCCAACCCCGAGGCCCGCTTCCACATGGACCAGGCCGCCAAGATCGCGACGGATGTGCAGCCCCGCCTCTACCAGGTCAAGTCGACACACACCGCGGCGTGACACGCTCTCGTCGTCGCGCCCCGCGATCACTCCGCGGGGCGCACACCGACCGCCGATACCTCGAACATATCGGTGCGGTCGGTGGGTGACCGCGGCCTTGGCACGGACCCGGATTCCTCAAAGGAGACCTACACGACAAGGGCACCAAAAGCCCAGGAAAGATGTTGACCCGCTCCGCCGGCAGACGGACCTCGCGCGGGAGCAGGTCATCGAGACCATAATCACCTCCTTCCGCAACCGCTACGTGCTGACCGTCGGCGGAAGCACGGCGGAAGAGACGGCCCGCCCACGCCGAGGAACTGGTCCGGACGAAGTTCGGGACCGAGGAGTGGACCGAGCACACGCTGGAAAGAACGCCTCACCCACCACCGCGGTCCCCGCTCGCGCCCGGCTCCCCCAGAAGCGGGTCCGGGAAAGTGCGCCATGCCTTGGAACCGGACGCCAGCTCGGAGTCGGTCAGCAGTGTTGCGTCGAGAAGGTCGTGCACTCGCCTCTCGCAGAGCCCGGTGCCGGTGGGGACGACCTCGGTACGCCGCTCACCGAAGCGGTCGTCCCAGAACCAGGACGCCATGGTCCGGTGGGCTGGGAGGCCGCCCGCCAGACCGCAGTGGCCTCGCCGGTCAGCCAGGTCCCGTTCCCCCCACAGCTCCATGTCGGCTCCGGCCGACCGCCAACTCACGACCGTGTCGGGGCGGGTGGCCAGCCAGAGATGTCCGCAGCTGCGGACGACTCCGAGCATGACCTGCGGAAGTATCTCTGCCAGCCGTTCAAGGTGAGCCAGCCGTCGCGCCCGCCAGAGCAAGGAAGTGACGCCGTGGTCATCGCCCGGGCACCCGCTGCCCGGGGAAGGCGGCTCCCCGCTCGTCCGCGGAAAGCCACCTTCCCCCATGAGATTGGCGCTCAGAGGGCCCCTTCCTCCATGACCGCTGCCCCGTCGAGGACCGGGAAAGTCTCGGCACGGGCGAGGTCCGCGAAGGCGGCGACCGTCGGGCGGGCGAAGAAGCGCGCCAGGGGCAGCCGTACCCGCAGCTCGTCCGCGGCCCGCTCGACGAGTCGGACCGCCTTGACGCTGTCGCCGCCGAGGGTGAAGAAGTTGTCCTCGGAGGTCCGCACCGGAACGCCCAGGACGCTCTCCCACAGCTTCGCGAACGACTGCTCAACGGGGTCGAGTTCCCGGGCCGCCGCATCTCCTCGCGCATCCTGGCCCGAGAGCGCGGCGACGACGGTGACGACTCCCCGGCGGTCGACCTTGCCGTTGGCCGTCAGCGGGATCTCCGGCAGCGCTGCGAACCGGCGCGGCACCATCGCGTCCGGCAGCCACTCGGCCAGCCAGCGTGGCAACGCCTCGGTCAGCGCGGCGCCCTCCTCCGGGCCGGCGGCGACGACGGCGGCCACCAGTTCGCGAGCGGCGCCGGTGCCCGACACGGCGACCGCGGCGCGGGCCACACCCGGGTGGGCGGACAGCGCGGCCTCGATCTCGCCCAGCTCGATGCGGTGCCCGCGCACCTTGACCTGGTCGTCGGTACGGCCCAGGAACTCCAGCACTCCCCCGGGCCGGTACCGGCCGAGGTCACCGGTGCGGTACCAGCGGCGTCCGCCGGAGGTGACGAAGCGCTCGGACGTCAGGTCCGGCGCCCCCCGGTAGCCGCGAGCCAGGCCGGCGCCGCCGATCCAGAGCTCACCCGGCACCCAGTCCGGTCGGTCCGCACCGCCCTGCGGATCGACGACCCGGTACCCCTGGTTTCGCAGCGGCCTGCCGTACGGGATCGACGGCCAGTCCGGGAGCAGGCCCTCCACATCGTGGGAGTTGGACCAGATCGACGCCTCCGTGGCACCGCCCAGGCCGACGAGCCGGGCGGAGGGGAGCAGCGCCGCCAGTCGCTCCGGCAGGTCGAGGCCGATCCAGTCGCCGGAGAGCAGGGCCAGGCGCAGGTTCCGCGGCACCCTCCCCGGCTCGTGTTCGGCGACCGTGAGCAGCATGTCGAGCAGCGCGGGGACGGTGTTCCAGAGCGTCACCCCGTGCCGGACGCACAGGTCGGCCCACCGCTGGGCGTCACGGCGCTCGTTCTCGGCGAGGGTGATCAGGGCGCCGCCCGCGGACAGCAGGCCGAAGACGTCGTACACCGACAGGTCGAAGTCGAGGGCCGAGACCGCCAGTACACGGTCGCCGGCGCTCACCTGGTAACGGTCGTTGACGTCCTCGACGGTGTTGGCGGCGGCCGCGTGGGTGATCTCCACGCCCTTGGGATCGCCGGTCGACCCGGACGTGAAGATGACGTACGCCAGTTGGTCCGGAGCGGCGACGGCCACCGACTCCACCGGCTCGTGCCGGTCGGCGTCGGTGAGCGGCAGGGCCTGCACCGGCCAGTCCTCGTCGGGCCCCGCGGCCAGCGCCAGGCGTACGCCCGCCCCGCTGACGATGCGGTCGCGTCGGACGCGCGGCTGGTCGACGCCGACGGGGACGTACGCCGCCCCGGCGGCGAGCACGCCGAGGACCGCGGCGATCTGGTCCGGGCCCTTGGGCAGGCAGACGGCGACCGGTTCGCCCGGGGTCACGGCGTGCGCGGTCAGCAGGGCGGCGACGCGGCGAGCGCGCAGGGACAGTTCGCCATAGGTCACGGATGCGTCCGCGCCGTCCGTGAGAACCGCCGGGGCGTCCGGGCGGATGGCGGCGTGGCGGAAGAAGGGTGCGTGCAGGCAGGTCTCCCGCTGCTCCGCTGCCGTGTCGTTGGCCCGGTTGCGCGCCGTGCGCTGGGCCGGTGGCAGGCAGACCGGCCGGGGGGCGTTCCAGTCGGCCACCAGCAGGGCGTCCAGGTGCGAGGTGTACGCGGCGAACATGGCGTCCAGGACGCCCGCCGGGAATAGGTCCGCCACGGCGTCCCAGTGCAGGTCGATCACCGTGCCGTCGGGCGTGTGCCGCTCCACGGCCTGGTGGTCGAGCCAGACCTGCGGGGTCTGGGTGATGCCGTACACCTGGTCGGTGAAGAGTCCGGCCGCGTCGCCGCCCGCGTCCAGGCCGAGGGCGCTGGTGAAGACGACCGGCATGGTCACGTCCGCCTGTCCGGTGCGGCGGGCGAGTCGGCGCAGTACCTGGACGGCGGAGAGGGAACGGTGGTCGAGGGCCTGCCACATTTCGCGCTGGGTACGGCGGGCGCCCGTCAGCCAGGGCTGGTCCGGGTGGTGCTCGTGGCCGACCAGGACCAGGGAGGTGAAGTCACCCAGGACGCGGCTGATGTGGGGGTGGGCCTCGCGCCGGTCGAACAGGGTGAGGTTGACCGTGAGGTCCCGCTCGGCGCTCCACAGGGACAGCACCTCGCAGTACGCCGTGAGCAGCACCGCGGACGGGGTGACACCGTGGGCGCGGGCGCGTTCCTCCAGGTTCCGGCGGGCCGCTGGGTCGAGGACGGCGGTGCGCCGGGCGAACCGGGGCCGGACGATGTCGGCCGGGTCGCGGGCGAGCGGCAGCCGCGGTGCGGCCGGCAGGGTGGCGAGCCGCTGCTCCCAGTGCCGCTCGGCCGCCTGGAGTTCGTCCGGATCGGTGCCGGCCGCGAGGACGTGGTCGCGGAAGGTGACGTCGACGGGGGGCAGTTCGGCGTCCGGGTCGGCGTACAGGGCGGAGAGTTCGGCGTAGAAAGTGAGGATGCTCAGCGCGTCCAGCACCAGGTTGTCCATGCCGAGGGCGAGCCGCACCCGCTGGTCCTCGCGTACGGCGGCGACGCTGAACAGCGGCCACCGGCCGGGGTCGAAGACGTGGTGCGACCAGGTGTCGCGCAGTTCTGCCCGGGCCGTCTCGGCGTCGGCTCCGGCGTCGGTGACCTGAACGGTGAAGCGGGGTACGTCGGCCAGGACGCGCTGGTTGCCGTCGGCGTCGAAGACGGCCCGTAGCATCGGGTGGCGGGCGACGAGGCGGTTGACGGCCTCCTCCAGCCGGGCCACGTCGAGGCCGGGGATGTCGTATTCGCGGTAGAAGTGGCAGCCGACGCCGCCGAGGGTGAAGTCCTCGCCGCGCCCGAGCCAGTAGGCGAGCTGGACGTCGGTGGGCGGGAAGGGGTCGTGTCGGTGTCCGGGGTCGGGTACGGGCGGCTGGACCGGCGGCCGGGCCGGGCCGAGGTGCAGGGTCTGGGCGAAGTCGGCGAGGACCGGGTGGGCGAACAGGGCGCTCAGAGCGGTGCCCTGGGCGCCGTCGGCGCGCACGCGGCTCAGGAGGCGGGTGGCCAGCAGTGAGTCGCCGCCCAGGGCGAAGAAGTCGTCGGTGCGGCCCGGGCCCGGCTCAGGGATGCGCAGGACGTCCGCCCAGGCAGCGGCGACGAGGCGTTCGGCGTCGGTGCGAGGCGGCTCGTGGTGGTCCGGTGCCTCCGATCCCCTTGCCGGAACGACCAGTTCGGCCACACGGGCGGCGACGGCGGCCCGGTCGGTCTTGCCGTTGCGGGTCAGCGGGAGCTCGGAGAGCACCACCGTGGCATCCGGGAGCATCGCGGTGGGCAGGAGCGTGCCGAGGTGTTCCCTGAGGTGTGCGGGCGACGGCACCCGTCCGCCGACGGGGACGACAGCGGCGGCCGGCCGGCGGCTCGGCAGCAGCACGGCGACGGCCCGCGCGACGTCCGGGTGCGCCGCCAGGGCGGCCTCGATCTCGCCCAGTTCGATGCGGTGTCCGCGGACCTTGACCTGGTGGTCGGTGCGGCCGAGGAACTCCAGGGCGCCGTCGGGACGGTAACGGGCGCGGTCGCCCGTCCGGTACCAGCGCAGGCCGTCGTGCTCGACGAAGCGGTCGGCGGTGCGGGCGGGGTCGCCGCGGTATCCACGGGCCACTCCCCCGCCGCCGATCCACAGTTCGCCGGGCACCCAGTCCGGGCGATCCCGGCCGAGCGCGTCCACCACCCGGCACCGTACGCCGGTGAGCGGCAGGCCGTAGGGGACGTTGCTCCAGTCCTCCGGGACAGAGAGCGTGACCTCCTGCCAGGTGGAGTGGATGGCGGTCTCGGTGGTGCCGCCGAGCCCGGCGAAGCGGCAACCGGGTGCCAGGCGGGCCAGCCTCCCGGCCAGGTCGGTGGTGACCCGGTCGCCGCCGAGCAGCACCGCCCGCAGCGGCAGCGGCAGCGGCAGCGGCAGCGGCAGCGGGCGGACCTTGGCCGAGTCCGCTTCCGCCGAACTCACCTCCGCCTCGGCGACGGTGAGCAGCATGTCGAGCAGGGCGGGCACGCAGTTCAGCACGGTCGCCCCGTGGGTGTGCGCCAGGCGCAGCCACGCGTCGGCGTCCCGGCGCTCCGGCTCGCGTACGCAGACGACGGCTCCCCCGGTGCCCAGCGGGGCGAACAGGTCGAAGACGGAGAGGTCGAACTCCAGCGCGGACAGCGCCAGGGTACGGTCGGCGGGGCCGAGTCCGAGGCGCTCCCGCAGATCGGCCACGGTGCACATGGCCGCCGCGTGGGCCACCTCGACGCCCTTGGGTTCGCCGGTCGAGCCGGAGGTGTACAGGACGTAGGCGAGGTCTTCGGGCGAGCCCGGCACCGGGGCCGGCAGCGGCTCGGCGGTGAGGGCGGCGTCCAGACCGTCGAGGAGGAGGCGGGCGCCCGCGGACCTCAGGACGCGGGCACGGCGCGCGGGCGGCTGGTCGACGGCGACGGGGAGGTAGGCCGCGCCGGCCGCGAGGACGCCGAGGACCGCGACCGCCTGGTCGGGCCCCTTGGGCAGGCTCACGGCGACCAGGTCGCCGACGCGCACGCCCTCGGCGTGCAGGTGGCCCGCGACGGCGAGGGCGCGGGCGGCCAGGTCGCCGTAGGTGTGCCGCTCGGTGCCGGTGCCCCACAGCAGCGCGGGGGCGTCGGGGGTGGCGACGGCGTGCTGGAAGAAGTCCTCGTGCAGGCGCAGGCCGGCGCCGGGCGGGCGGCCGGTGTCGTTCACAGCACGCCGGGTCCGCCGCTGTCCGGCGGGCAGCAGGTCGCCGACGGGCGCCGTCCACACGTCCGCCTCATCGGTGAGCTGGTCCAAGAGGGCGGAGTACGCGGCGAACATGGCGTCCAGGACGCCGGGGGCGAATGCGGCCTCCCGCGCGTCCCAGTTGACCAGCAGTCCGCCGTCCAGTTCGGTGATCTGGGCGTCGAGCCACACCTGCGGGCCCTGGGAGACGATCCACGCCGGTTCGCCGAAGACGCGGGTGACCGAGGCGGAGAAGAGCGGCCCGAGACCGAGCGCGCTGGTGTGCACTACCGGGGCGAGGGTCTGGGCGCCGCGGTGGCGGCCAAGGTCGCGTAGTACCTCCACGCCGGAGTGGCGGGTGTGCGCGGCGTCGGCGTGGAAGCGCTCCTGAAGCCGTTCGGCCCGGTCGGCGAAGCTGCCCGGCGCGGTGCCGTCCCACGCGAGCAGGACCGAGGAGGTGAAGTCGCCGACCAGGTCGTCGACGTCCGGGTGCAGGGGTTCGCGGTCGAACAGGGGAAGGTTGAGCAGGAAGGAGGGCTCGGTGCTCCAGGCGGTGAGGACCTCGGCGAAGACGGCGGTCAGCGCCAGGGCGGGGGTCAGCCCGTGGGCGCGGGCGCGTGCCTCGAAGGCGGCGGCCCGGTCGGGGCGCAGGGTCCGGTGCCGGCGCACGACGGTGGTGGCCTCGGCGTCGTGCCCGGCGGCGGGCAGCTCGGGCGCCCCGGGCAGGGTGTCGAGGCGGTCGCGCCACCAGGCCTCGTCCGCCTCCCGCACGGCGCGGCCGGGGCCGGCGCGGTGGGTGTCGCGGTCGGCCAGGTAACGGCGGAAGGAGTAGCCGGGCCTGGCGCGCGGCACCTCGCCGCCCGAGCTGTAGGCGTCCGCGAGGTCGGCGAGCAGGACGCGCAGGCTGAGCGCGTCGGCGGCGATCATGTCGAGGTTGACGTGCGTGCGAGTGCGGCCGTCCGGCAGCAGGGTGAGCCGGACGTCGAAGACCTCGCCGGAGCCGATGTCCATCGCGCGGTGCGAGAGCGCGGCGCGGATGCGCTCCAGCGCGTCCTGCTCGGCCGCGGGGTCCTCGTGGCGCAGGTCGGTGACGCGCAGGCCGGGCCAGTGGATGGTGTCCAGGACCTCCTGGGTGCCGTCGTCGAGGACGCGGACCCGGAGCATGTCGTGGCGGGCGAGGACGGCGCGTACGGCCGTTTCGAGGCGGGTGGGGTCCACGCCGGCACCGTCGAACTCGTGATAGAAGTGCGCGGCCACACCTCCCAAACGCTGTCCCGGGGAGCGTCCGGCCCAATAGGCGTGCTGCATCAGGGCCAGCGGGAAGGGTCCCGTCGCCTCCTCGCCGGCCTCGGGCGCGGCGTCGGTGTCGGCGGCGGCTCGGGGGACCGGCGCGGCCGAGAGCAGGGTGTGCCACGCCGCAGGGGTCGGGGTGGCGGCGAGGGCGCCGAAGGTGATGTCCACGCCGGCCCGGCGCCAACGGGCCGCCAGCTTCATCAGCGTGATGGAGTCCAGGCCCAGGGAGATGAGGTTGTCGTCGTCGCGGAGGGTGCCGGGCGGCAGGTCGAGCACCACCTCGAGGCGTGCGCGCAGGGCCTCCGGGTCGGTCGTCTCGGCAGTGGCCGGGTCGGGCGCGTCGGTCAGCACGGGTCTTCCTTCTGTCAAACGGGGGGAGTACGGGGCCGGCACGGCGGGGACGGCCGCCGTGCCGGTGTCCGTGGCGGCCTCGTGGGGCGGATCAGGGCTGTGTCACCAGCGCACCGGCAGTGTGGCCGGGCCCCGGAGGAAGGCCGCGGACTTCCAGGTCGCGTCGCCGGCCGTGCGCAAGCCGGGCAGCAGCCGGGCGAGGGCGCTCAGACCCTCCTGGAGTTCCACCCGGCCCAGGGCGGCGCCCGCGCAGTGGTGGATGCCGTGCCCGAAGGCGAGGTGGGCGCCGGTGTCGCGGGCCGGGTCGAGGGTGTCGGGGCGGGGGAAGCGCAGGGCGTCGCGGTTGGCTGCGCCGATCGCCACGAGCACCGGCTCACCCGCCCGGACCGTCACGCCGCCGACCTCCACATCCGCCAGGGCGTAGCGCGGCAGGGAGGCGGAGGCGGCCAGGGGGACGTAGCGCAGCAGTTCCTCGACCCAGTCCCGGGCGCGCTCCGGGTGTTCGGCCAGCTCGACGAAGGCGTCGGGGCGTTCGGTGAGCAGGGTCCAGGTGAAGTTGGCGAGCTGGGAGGCGGTGGTCTCGTAGCCGCCGAGCAGGATCGCGATGCACAGCTCGACGAGCTCGTCCCGGGAGGCCCGGTCGTCGGGGGCATCCTCGTCGCGGGCCCGCAGCAGCGCGGTCATCAGGTCATCGGCGGGCTCGGCCCGCCGCTGGTCGAGCAGGTCGCCCATGTACGCCTTGAGCGCGCCGGTGGCGGCCATGAAGTCCTGCGGGGTCGCCCCGCTGGTGGACAGGACGGTGTCGCTCCAGCCGCGGAAGCGGTCGCGGTCCGCTGCGGGGACGCCGAGCAGTTCGCAGATGACGGTGATCGGCACGGGAAGCGCGACGTGCTCCACCAGATCGGCGGGGGCGCCCTCGGCGATCATCCGCCTGATGGCGTCCTCGCTGATCTCGCGGACGCGGGGCCGCAGCGATTCCGCCCGGCGGGCGGTGAAGGCGCGGGCGGCCGGGCGGCGCAGCCTGGTGTGGCGGGGTGGGTCGGTGGCGACCAGGCCGAGGGGGCTGACCGGGGTGGTGCGGGGCGCGTCCCGTTCGGCGTCCGCACGGGAGAAGCGGGCGTCGGCGAGGACCGCGCGGGCCTCGTGGTGGCGGGTGACGAGCCAGGCCGGTTCGCCGTAGGGCAGCTGGACGCGGAGCAGCCCCGGGGTGCGCTGGGCGACGCGGTAGGCGTCGGCGAGGTCCAGGCCGGCGGCGTTGTCGAAGGGGTAGGGGACGGGGGTGTTCACAGTGCCTCCGCGACGGTGTCCAGGGTGCGGGCGAGGGCGGCGCGGTCGACCTTGCCGGCGCCGGTACGGGGGAAGCCGTCGACGGCGCGGACCCGGTCGGGGTGCTTGAACGCGGCGAGCCCACGGGCCGTCAGATGGTCGATGAGGTCGCGCCGGGTGGGGGCCTCGCCGCGGGGGACGACGAAGGCGCAGGTGCGTTCGCCCATGTCGGGGTCGGCGTAGCCGACCAGGGCCACGTCGTGCACGCGCGGGTGGGCGAGGAGGTGGTTCTCGACCTCCTCCACAGGGACCTTGTCGCCGCCCCGGTTGATGACGTCCTTCAGGCGCCCCTCGACGACGATGTGGCCTCCGGGCAGGCGACGCACCAGGTCGCCGGAGCGGTAGAAGCCGTCGGGGGTAAAGGCGGTGGTGTTGTGCCGTTCGGCGCGAAAGTAGCCGCGCAGGGTGTAGGGGCCCCGGGTCCACAGTTCACCGCTCTCGCCGTCGGGGGCGTCCGTACCGTCGGGGGCGACCACGCGTACCTCGTCCGCCTCGGACAGGGGGCGGCCCTGAGTGGTGAACACCGTCTCCTCGGGGTCGTCGAGGCGGGTGAAGTTCAGCAGGCCCTCGGCCATGCCGTACACCTGTTGCAGGGTGCAGCCGAGGACCGGGCGGATGCGCCGGGCGGTTTCCTCCTTGAGCCGCGCGCCGCCCGCCTGGAGGAGGGTGAGGCTGCTGAGATCCGGTGCGAGGAGTTCGGCGGCGTCCAGCCAGGCGAGGACGAGCGGGGGCACGAGCGCGACAGTGGTCACGCGCTCGCGGGCGATGAGGCCGAAGGCGGTGTCCGGGTCCGGTGAGGGGGACAGCACGGCGGTGCCGCCGGCGTGCAGGGTGCCCAGGAGGCCGGGGCAGGCCAGGGCGAAGTTGTGCGCGGCGGGCAGGGCGAGGAGGGTGACGCTGCTCGCGTCGAGACCGGCGACAGCGGCGCTCGCCCGCAGGTTGTACGCGTAGTCGTCGTGGGTGCGCGGGATCAGTTTGGGCAGACCGGTGGTGCCGCCGGACAGCAGGAGTACGGCGACGTCCTGGGGGCGCGCGTCGTCGGGGCTACCGGGGTCCGGGTTGGCGGAGGCGAGCGTCTCGAAGGGCGTGAAGGGGCCGGGCTCGGCGGTGCCGGCGGTGAAGACGTGACGGACGGTGTGGGCGCAGGCGCGCACCGCCTGGGCGAGCCGGGTCTGTTCGGCGCCGCCGTTCTCCATGACGCAGGCGGCGGCGCCGGACAGGCGGGCGAGATGGACGAGTTCGCTCTCCCGGTGGGCGGGCAGGGCGAGCACCGGGACGACGCCGGCGCGGAAGCTGCCGAACAGCGTCAGGACGAAGGGCAGGCCGTTGGGGAGGTGGACCAGGAGGCGGTTGCCGGGCTTGAGGCCGTGGGCGCGCAGCCCGGCCGCCACCCGGTCGGCGGCCCGGTCGAGTTCGGCGTAGCTCAGGCGCCGGCCGTCCGCGACCAGGGCGGTGTGCTCGGGGGCGCGGCGGGCGCCGGCGCGCAGGACGGACCCGAGGGTGGTGCCGGTCCAGTGGCCCTCGGCGCGGTAGCGGGCGGCGGTCGTTTCGGGCCAGGGGGTGAATCCGTCGAGCAGGGGCACGATGGGTCCTCGATGGGTGGGGAGGTGGGCGGGTCGTCAGCCGGTGGCGCGGATCAGGCGCAGGGGAAGCGTCTCCAGGCCGTGCATGGCGGTGGAGAAGCGCCAGCGCAGCGTGGATTCGTCCACGGCCAGTTCGAGGTCCGGGAAGCGGGCCAGGAGCCGGCCGAAGGCGATCTCCCCTTCCAGGCGGGCCAGTGCGGCGCCGACGCAGAAGTGGATGCCGTGCCCGAAGG
Organism: Streptomyces similanensis; assembly: GCF_039543625.1. Lineage (NCBI taxonomy): Bacteria > Bacillati > Actinomycetota > Actinomycetes > Kitasatosporales > Streptomycetaceae > Streptomyces > Streptomyces similanensis. The sequence continues at coordinate 41,503 of NZ_BAABKC010000067.1, forward strand.
CGAGGTGGCCGCCGGCGGGGCGGGTGATGTCGAGCCGGTCCGGCTCGGCGAACCGGCCGTCGCGGTTGGCGGCGAGCCAGGACACCATCACGAAGTGGCCGGCGGGGATGGTGACGCCGCCGAGTTCGACGTCCTCGGTCGCGTAGCGGGGGCTGGAGAGGTTGTTGGGGGTCTCGTAGCGCAGGAACTCCTCCACGGCCCGCGGGAGCAGGTCGGGGCGGGACGTGAGCAGGGCGAACTGCTCGGGGTGGCGCAGCAGGGCGAGCACGCCGCTGCTGATGAGGTTGACGGTGGTCTCGAAGCCGCCGGTCAGCAGCACGACGGCGGTGGCGATCAGCTCGTCGCGGGAGAGGCGGTCACCGCCGTCGCTGACGTGGACGAGGCGGGTGAGGAGGTCGTCGCCGGGATCGCGGCGCTTGGCCGCCACGAGGTCGCCGAGGTAGGCCGCCATGAGTTTCGAGGCGGCGCCGATCTCCTCGGGGGTGACGGCGGCGACCATGGTGTGCGTCCAGGCGGTGAAGCGGTCGCGGTCCTCGAAGGGGATGCCGAGCAGTTCACAGATGACCCGGATGGGCAGCGGGAGCGCGTAGTCGGCGAGGAGTTCGCTCTCGGGGCCCGACTTCTCCATGGCGTCGAGCAGTTCGTCGGCGATGGCCTCGATGCGCGGCCGCAGCGGGGCGACGGCGCCGGGGGTGAAGACCTTGGTGATCAAGGACCGCAGCCGGGTGTGGTCCGGCGCGTCGAGGTTGAGGAGGTTCTTGGCCAGCTCGGGGGCGAAGTGGCTCTCGGTGTCCTCGCCGCCGCCCAGACGCAGCCGCTCCAGCCGGTCGTAGACGCCGTCGCTGCTAAAGCGGGGGTCGGTGACGGCGGTACGGGCCTCGTCGTGGCCGGTGACGAGCCAGACCGGGAACCCGCCGGGCAGTTCCACGAAGCGGACGGGTGAGGCGGCGCGCAGCTCTGCGGCGATGGTGTGCGCGTCCTGGATGAAGTCCTCGCCGAGAGGAAGCGGGGCGGTGGGAAGCGGGGCGTTCACTGGGGTCCTCCGGTGGGACGGTGCGGGCGGGCGGGAGACAGGGGGGCGTGGGGGTCGGCGTTCACGGCAGGTCCAGCTCGGGCTGGTACAGGTCGGCCCACACGTGGAAGTCGAGGAGGCGCTCCAGGCCGGTGCGCGGGGCGCCGGTCACCGTGGCCGGGTCGGCGGCGGCGGTGCGCCGGGCCCAGTCGTGGTCGAAGACGGCGAACACCGGGTGGCCGGGGTCGGCGAGGATCTGGCGGGCCTGCTCCTGGAGGGCGGCCGGGTAGCCGGTGTCCTGGGTGGAGGGGTAGGGGCTCTTGACGCGCTCGGTGACGGACGTCGGCAGCAGGTGGGCGACAGCCTGCCGGAGCAGGCCCTTCTCCCGGCCGTCGAGGGTCTTCAGGGACCAGGGCGCGTTGTAGACGTAGGAGACCAGGCGGTGGTCGGCGAAGGGGACGCGGACCTCCAGACCGGTCGCCATCGACATGCGGTCCTTGCGGTCGAGCATGGCCCGCACCAAGCGGGTGATGTGCAGGTGGCTGCTGGTGCGCATCCGGCGCTCGAAGGGGTCCGCGCCGGGCAGGTGCTCGACCTTGGCGACGGCGCCGGCGTACTCGTCGGCGACGTAGGCGCCGATGTCGAGCGCGTCGCGCAGTTCGGGGCGCAGCGGCTCGGTGCGGTCGGCGGTGTAGGTGTTCTGGAAGGCGAGCCACGGGAAGGTGTCGGCGTCGCGGGCCGCCGGGTGGTGGAACCAGATGTAGCCGCCGAAGAGTTCGTCGGAGAACTCGCCCGACAGAGCGACGGTGGACTGCTCCCGGATTGCGCGGAACAGCAGCAGCATGGAGCTGTCGATGTCGCCGAGACCGATGGGCATGTCGCGGGCGGCGACCACCGCGCGGCGCAGGTCCGGGTCGGTGAGCGCGCGGGAGTCGAGAACCACGTTGCGGTGGTCGGCGCCGACGTGCGCGGCGACGTCACGGATGAACGGGGCGTCGGGGGTGTCGCGGAACTCGTCGGGCCGGAAATTCTCCTCGTAGCCGGCGAAGTCCACGGAAAAGGTGCGCGGCTTGTCTCCGGACGCCTGCTGATGACGGGCGGCGAGCGCGGTGACGGCGCTGGAGTCCAGACCACCGGAGAGCAGTACGCACTGCGGTACGTCGGAGACGAGTTGCCCGGGCACGATCTCGCCGAGGAGCGCGGCGACCCGTTCGACGGTCGTCGCCGCGTCGTCGGGATGCTCCGCCGTCTCCAGGCGCCAGTAGGTGTGCTCGCGCATTCCGTCGCGGTCGACGGTGAGCACGGTGCCGGGCTCGACCTCGTACAGATCCTTCCACAGCGACCAGCCGGGTGCCTTCGTGAAGCCGACGAGTTCCCGCAGGCACGAGGCGTCGACGCGGCGCGGGAAGGCCGGGTTGGCGAGCACGGCCTTGGGTTCGGAGCCGAACAGGACGCCGTCGGGGGTGCGGTGGTAGTAGAGCGGCTTGACGCCCATGCGGTCGCGGACGAGGACCATGCGCTGGCGGCGCTCGTCCCACACGGCGAAGGCGTACATGCCGGTCAGCCGCTCGGCGACGGCCTCGCCCCACTCCAGATAGCCGCGCAGCACGGTCTCGGTGTCGCTGCGGGTGGTGAACCGGTGGCCGCAGCGCTGGAGCTCGGCGCGCAGTCGCGGGTGGTTGTAGACCTCGCCGGAGTAGACGAGGGTGACGTCGCCCTGCGGGGTGGACGCCGTCATCGGCTGGGCACCGCCCGGCAGGTCGATGACGGCGAGGCGCCGGTGGCCCAGGGCCGCGTGCCGGTACAGGCGCACGCCGCTCGCGTCGGGGCCCCGGTCGGCGAGGGTGGCGGTCATGGCGTCGACCGTGTCGCCCCGCCGGGTGAGGTTCTGGTCGAACGCCACCCAGCCGGTGATTCCGCACATGGGTGTTCCTCGGTTTCGTGTCGGGCCGGCCGCCGCTGGAGGCGGCACGGACGGTGGTTCGTGTCGGGAGCGCCGGTGGTTCTAGGACACCGGTGGTTCAGGTCGCCGGGCGCCGGGTGGCGAGGACGCGGTGGCCCAGTGGGTGGAGGGGGTGGCCCTCGGCGGGCAGGTCGGCGACGGGCAGGAGACCGGCGCCGTCGAGCACGGCGCGCCACTGGGCGTGGGTCAGGAAGCTGGCCCCGGTGGTGGCGCGGGCGTCGCGGGGCTCCGTCAGGAGGAAGCCCTGTGACGCCAGCACCCAGTGCTCCTCCTGGGTCGGTTCAGTGAGCACCAGCAGGCCACCGGGGACGAGCAGCCGGGCGAGCCCGCGCACGGAACGGTCGGTGTCCACCGCCGCGTTCAGCACGCCGCCGGCCACGACCACGTCGAAGGAGCCGGCCGCGTGGCCCTGCGTCCCGGGGTCTCCGTCGATGTCGAGGAGGCCGTAGCGCAGCCGGTCGCCGAAGCGGGCGCGGGCGTGGTCGAGGAAGAACGGGGAGACGTCGGTGAAGAGGTAGTCCACGGGCGTGCCGGGCAGGCGTTCCAGCTCCGGCAGGACCACTTCGGTGCTCGTCGCCGTCCCGCCGCCCGCCTCCAGGACGCGGCGGTCGCCCACGATGCCCCGCAAGTGGTCTGCCACCAGGGCGGCGGCGGCGTGGTGCTGGTAGCGGGCGGTGGCGCTCTCCCGGTACAGCGAACGGGCGGTGTCGGTCTTCCCGCGCGGGAAGAGGAGTCCGGCCGCGCTCGTCTCCGCTCGCATCAGCGCCAGGAGTTCACCGGCCGAGCCGCGGGCGTAGGTGACGGTCGCGTCGGAGCCGTGCGCGGCACGCCAGCCGCGCCGGGCCGTGCCCCACACCGCGTCCAGGTCGGCGTACGCCCGCGGGTCCACGGCGCAGCCAAGGACGCCCGTCGCGTCCTGGACCAGCAGCCCTTCCTCGGCCAGCACGGTCAGCCATCGGCGCAGGAGCCGCCGGTGGTCGTCGGCCGGCCGGACCCTGGCCTCGATCTCCTCCGGGGTGTGACGGTCGTCGGGGCGCGTGAAGCAGCCGGCCCGGTGGAGGGTGTGCACCATGCTGTGCAGGGCCGCTCGGCCCACCTCGCGGGCCGCGTCGACCGAGGCGTGGAGGTCCAGGCCGCCCAGTGCCGCGTCGGCCGCGGCGGAGGCCGTGTCCGCGAGGTCACGGGGGGCCGGGCCGTGGGAGCCCGGCAGCGGCGCCGCCTGTTCCAGCGCGGGGCCCAGGGCCGCCCAGGCCTCGACGTCGTCCGGCCCGGTGCCGGGTTCCGCGCAGACGACGCGGGTCAGGGCCGACAGGTCGGTCAGGGCGGCGGTGGGCGCGCCGGGCAGGGCGCGGACCGAGGCGAGCGGGAGCACCGCCTCGGTGGCCTCGGTGCGTTCCAGCGCGGCCAGCAGCCGGGCCGGCCCGGTGGCGGCGGGGAGCGCCGTGACCCGGCCGCGCCGGGCCCAGCTGCCGAGGGCCGCGCGGGCGCCCGCCGGATCGCCGGCCAGGACCAGCGTGTGCGGCGGGGGCCCCTCGTCGGACCCGGGCTCCAGGGTCGCGGCGGCCAGAGCATCCGCCACCGCCGCGAAGAAGCGGGCCGCCGCGTCGGGCAGTGCGCCGCCGGGGGCGGGCGGTACGGCGGCGAGGACGGCCGCCGACGGGAAGTCCGTGCCGTCGACGGTGCAGACCGGCTGCCCGCCACGCCCGTCCAGGAGGCGGCGCAGTGGCGCGGTGTCCACGGTCGCGGCCCCGGGCGCGGTGGCGTACCACAGGTACTGGCCGGCCGGGGCCGGTTCCGACGGGTCGTCGGGCTGCCGGGCGCGGATGTCGAAGCCAGCTGCGGTCAGGTCGGTCTCCCACTCCCCCACCGTGGGGAAGACCGTGTCGGTTCCCGCCCGGCGGTCGCTGAAGCGGGTGCGCGGGTCGGAGCCATGGGGCGATGAGGCCGGCGGGGAGAGCAGAAACTGCATCGAGGTCAGGACGGTGTCGCAGTCGCCGGCCGAGTCCACGACCAGCAGCGTGCCGCCGGGCGCCAGCAGCCGGCGGATGCGGCGCAGGGCGGCCGGCAGGTCGGCCGCGTTGTGCAGGACGTTGGCGGCCACCACGATGTCCGCGCCGCCCACCGCAAGGCCCTGGTCGGTGAAGTCGGCGTCGATGTCGAGCAACGCGGTGCGCACGCCGAGGCGTTCGGCGGCGGCACCGGTGTAGAGCGGACTCACGTCGGTGAACAGGTATTCGGCGTTGCGGCCCCGCAGCGCGTCGAGCACCGCTTCGGTGGCCGCACCAGATCCGCCGCCCAGTTCGACCACGGTCGTGCGGCCGGGGCCGCGCCGAGCGGTCTCGCTCGCCACCAGCTCGGCGCACCGTTCGTGCAGCCGTGCGGTGAAGGCGTTGCGCTGGTAGGCGCCGAGTGAGGTCACCGCGTCGGTGTCCGCGGGCAGCAGGTCGGCGAGGGTGATCCGGTCGCTCAGCAGGTCGGGCAGGCGGTCGAGGGCGGCCCCGTGCAGCCGGGCCATCTCCGGTGGGAATCCGAGCCGCGCGTACGGAGCGGTCAGCTCGTACGGGGTGGGGACGCCGGCCGGGCCCGTGGCGTGGAAGACGCCGTCCTGGTCGCGGCTGAGCGCGCCCGCGGTGGTGAGCGCGGTCAGCCAGCGGCCCAGGAGGGCGCGGTGCCGGGGAGCCACGGAGAGGCCGGCGGCGATGCCGTCCGCGGTGGCGGGGAGCGCCGGGTGGAGGGCGGCCGTCATCGCGCTACGGCTGATGGCATCGAGGCCGGCCAGCTCGCGGCGCGGCCGGAGCCCGCCGGGAGCGGGGGTGAGGGCGTCGCTCACAGCGCCCCCACTTCGGTGACGGCGTCCGGTGCGAAAGGGTCGACGCCCTCGGGGAGCAGGTCTATCCGGGCGCACGGGACGGTGTCGTCGGCCCGGTCTGAACGGGTGAGGGCCGCCAGGACGGCCTCGGCGTCGAGCACGTCGGCGGCGAAGTGCCGGCCGGCCGGTATCTCCTTGCGCAGCACGCACAGCGCCGCGTGGGCGGCGACCGCGCCGGTCAGCCGGGCGTTGCCGGCGCCGTGCAGGACCGCGGTGCGGGTGGCCGCGTTCCCCGTGAGGGACACCGCCAGGGTGACGGTGGGCGGGCGGCCCGCGAGGTCGAGGGCAGCCGCCCGGCACAGGCCCTCGGCAGCCTCGTCGGGGGGCAGCGCGTGCACGAGGTCGAAGGCGGCGAGCACGCGCTCGCCCTGGATCAGGGTCAGCCAGTCGCCGTCGCGGACGCCGAGCGCCCGGGCGGTGCGGGCGTCCTCGGCGGAGAGCTGGGGCAGCTCGGTGCCGGCACCCGGGAAGAACGGCAGGTCGGTGACGGTACGGCGGGTCAGCGCGCGGGGTCGGGGTGCGCCGTCCCGCCAGGCTGCCAAGGGGCCCGGGCCCGGGGCGGCGGCGCCGTGCAGGTACTCCAGGGCGGAGGTGCGGGTGAACAGGTCCCGCACCCTGGTGCGGACCGTGACCGTGTCGGGCCGGGTCATTCCCGCGGCCCGCGCCCAGCGGGCCGCGGCCCTCGGAAAGATGCCGGTCAGTCCGGGACGCAGGCCGGCGGAGAGCACGGCGGTCCGGCCGGCACGCCGGTAGCGCCCGTCGTCCAGGAGCGCGTGCAGGGCGTCGTCCCCGGCGGCGTCCACGTAGTCGACGCCCGCCCGGAAGGCGGCGTCGGCCGCGACGGAACCGGTGAGGTGGGAGGGGCCCGCGCAGTTCACCAGGACGTCCAGGCCCGCCGCGAACGCCGCCACGTCGTCGCCGTCGCGCACGTCCACCACCCGGTGTTCCGCCGCCGGGTCGTGCGGCAGGCGCCGGGCGAGGAAGCCGGCCGCCGCGTCGGCCGAGCGACCGCCGACGCGGACGGGCTGCCCGGCCTCGCGCAGGGCGAGGACGGTGGGCGCCCCTACGTCCCCGTAGCCGCCGATGACGCCGATCACGCGGTCACCTCCGCCGTGCCCTCGGGCACCAGGCGCCAGCCGCGGCTGCGCCGGCGCCGCTCCCAGAAGCGGGCGTACAGGCCGCCGGCGGCGAGGAGTTCCTCATGGGTGCCGCGCTCGCTGACGCGGCCCTCGTCCAGGACGATGATCTGGTCGGCGGCCACGACGGTGGACAGCTGGTGGGCGATGACCAGCAGGGTGGAGTCGGCCATGAGGGTCCGCAGGGCCCGCTGGACGTACTTCTCGTTCTCCGGGTCGAGGGCGGCGGTGGCCTCGTCGAGCAGCACGACCGGGGCTCGCTTGAGGACGGCGCGGGCGACGGACACGCGCTGCCGTTCGCCGCCGGACAGGGATGCCCCGCCCTCGCCGACCCGGGTGGCCAGGCCGTCCGGCAGCCGCTCGACGATCTCCTCGACGCCGCCGATCCGGGCGGCCTCGCGCACCTCCTCGTCGGTGGCGTCGGGCCGGCCGACGCGGATGTTGCCCTCCAGGGTGTCGTCGAAGAGGTACACATCCTGCTGGACCAGGGAGATCTGAGCCATCAGCTGCTCGACCGGCATCCGGCGCACGTCGGCGCCGCCGACGCGGACCGAACCGGCGTCGGCGTCGAAGAAGCGGGCGATGAGCCGGACCAGCGTGGTCTTGCCGGCGCCGGACGCGCCGACCACCGCGGTCATGGTGCGCGGCGGGACGCGCAAGGAGACGTCCCGCAGGACCGGGTCGCCGTCCTCGTAGCCGAAGGTGACCTTGTCGAAGGCGATCTCGCCGCGGCGGTCGAGGGCGGCCCGGGTGTCGGTGTCGGGCAGCGGCGGCTCGTCCAGCAGGGCGGCGACCCGGCCGAGGTCGTTGCCGGCCATTCGCAGCATGCCGCTCATGCCGGCCGCCTCCGAGAGCGGTCCGACGAACCGGGCGGCGAGCGCGAGCAGCGCGACGAGAGCGGCGGGCCCGACCGCGTCGTGCAGCGCGAGAGCCACACCGACGGCGACGAGGGCGGCGAAGCACAGCTGGATGGCGAGGCCGCCTGCGAGCAGCCGGGGCATGGTCTCGGCGAGCATCCGGCCGCCCGCCTCGCTGCGTGCGTCCACCGCGGCCTCCAGCGGGGCGTAGCCCTCGCGGTCGCGGCCGAAGGCCCGCAGGGTCTTCTGAGCCCGGGCGAACTCCACCACCCGATTGCCGGCCCGGGCGTCGGCGGAGTCCCGCTGATGTTCGCTGCGGCCGATCCAGGCGGCCGACCAGCGGTGGGTGGCGTACAGCAACGGCGCGCAGCACACCAGGACGAGGCCGAGCCGCCAGTCCAGGACGAGCATGGCGAGGACGACGGTGGCGGGGGTGACGACGCCGCTCACGACGGGGGTGAGCAGGTGGGCGAAGACATTGCTGACCGTGAGGGTGCCGGTGGTCGCCGACCGCGCGACCCGGCCGACCTTCTCGGAGGTGAACCAGCCGAGCGGCAGCCGGACCAGGTGGTCGCCGAGCCGGTCGTGCAGGGTGGTGAGGGTGACGACGGCCAGCGAGAAGCCCCGCATGGCCTGCTGGTAGCGGGCGACGCAGGTCGCCACGACGAGGACCGCGAGCACCGCGAGGTGCCGCAGGGCCCCGTCGGTGTCGCCGTCGAAGAGCGAGCGCAGCACGGGGACGAGGAAGGCCATGGCGATGCCTTCGAGGACCCCGTAGGCCACGAGCCACATGAAGTAACGGCGCAGGTCGCTCCGGCGGTCGGGCCCCAGGACGGTGGCCAGGTGACGGATCATCGGTCGGTCTCCTCGGTCGGCTCGGCGTCGGGGCGGTGGGCCTCCCACATGCGGGCGTAGCGGCCCTCGGCGGCGAGAAGTGCGGTGTGCGTACCCTGTTCGACCACCTGGCCGCCGTCGAGGACGGCGATCCGGTCGGCGCCGGTGATGGTGGCGAGCCGGTGTGCGACGACGATCACGGTGCGGCCCCGTACCAGGGTGGAGAGGGCGTCCTGGATCTCCGCCTCCGACTCGGGGTCGGCGTAGGCGGTGGCCTCGTCGAGGACGAGGACGGGCGCGTCGGCGAGCAGGGCCCGGGCGATGGTCAGGCGCTGGGCCTCGCCGCCGGAGAACCGGGCGTCCTCGCCGACGACCGAGTCGTAGCCGCGCGGCAGCCGCATGACGCGGTCGTGGATGCGGGCGGTGGTCGCGGCGGCGACGAGGTCGGCGTCCGTGGCGTCCGGGCTTCCCAGGCGCAGGTTGTCGGCGACCGTGCCGTGCAGCAGTTGGACGTCCTGGAGGACGAAACCGACGTGCCGGTACAGCTCCTCGGGCGCGAGGTCGCGGACGTCGGCGCCGCCGATACGGACGGAGCCTGCGTCCACGTCGTGGAACCGGGGGACGAGGGCGGCGAGCGTAGACTTGCCGGCCCCTGACCCGCCGACCAGGGCGGTGACGGTGCCCGCCCGGCAGGTGAGGTCGATGCCGTGAAGCACCGGACGGCCGGGCTCGTAGCCGAAGACGACACCGTCGAGGACGACGTCGTTGCCGTTCGGCCGCTGCGGGGTGTCGGTGACCGGCAGTTCGGGCACGTCGAGCAGCGCGGTGATGCGCCCGGCGGCGGCCACCGCCTTGCGCTGCGCGGTCAGGCCCTGGTTGAGGGTGAGCAGGGTGCTGGGCAGCACGGCGGCGACCAGGACCTCGGCGAGGACGTCGGCGGGAGACACCCAGCCCTCGTGGGTGAACCAGATGCCGCCGGCCAGTCCGACGACGGAGATCACCGGCACGGACAGGGCCATGGAGGTGTACGCCTCCAGCTTGAGCACCGGGCGCACCCAGCCCGCGTACTGGTCGCCGTAGGCGTGCACGGCCTCGCGGTACCCGGCGTGGGCGCGGCGCGTGCCGCCGAACACCTTGACGACACCGATGCCGTGCACGAACTCCACCACGGCGGCGCTGACCCGGGCGAAGGCGGAGTCCAGGTCGGTCATCTTCTCGGTGAAGCCGCGCATCATGAAGGCGTACGCCGTGAAGTAGACCGGCAGGGTGGCGAGCGCCAGCAGGGCGAGCCGCCAGTCGACCCAGAGCAGGTAGCCGAGGCCGGCGAGCGGCATGGCGACCGCGCCGGAGAGCTCGACGTCGTGGTGGGCGATCAGGTGGTGCAGGTCGTCGATGTCCTCCTGGGCGGCCTTGCGGACTTGCCCCGAGGTGGTCGCCGAGTACCAGCCCAGCGGGACCCGGCCGAGCTTGGCGACCATGCGGCGGCGCAGGTCGGCCTGGAGCCGGCCGTCCGCCAGGTGGGTGATCCACAAGGCCGCGCCGTTGCAGCTCCAGCCGATCAGGAGGGTCACGGCGACGATCACCGCCGCGTTGATCACCCGGTCGCGGTCCGGCGGGCCGTCGGCGAGCAGGGTCCGGCCGATCTCGGCGATGCCGACGAAGGGCACCAGGTTGGTGACGGCGCCGAGCGCGCCCAGCACGACGCCGAGCCGGGTCATCCAGGCGACGGGCCGGCGCAGTTCACGCAAGGCGCTCGCGGTGCGCCGCCGTTCCTCGCGCCCGGTGTCCGGCGGTGACGCGGCGCCGGCCAGCTGCTCGGCGGCCGTGGCGGGTTCGGTGGTGGTCGTGGTCATCGGGGGGTGTCTCCCTTGGTGTCCCGGCCGGTGGTCTGCCGACCGGGTCGCAGCGGGGCTGCCAGGTGTGCGGCGACGGTGTGGACGTGCGGCGGCTCGATGACGCTGAAGTGGTTGCCGGGTACGTCGGTGACGGTGAACCGGCCGAGGCAGGTCTCGGCCCAGAACGGTTCGGCGAGGTGGCCGACGCCGCCGGTGACGCCGAACGACTGCTGCTCCGCGGCGCGCAGGAACGTCATGTCCCCCGCATACGGTTCCAGTTGCAGGTGGGCGGCCTTCATGCTGTGCCGGCAGGTGCGGAACAGGGCCGGGACCAGTTCGGCGTCGACGGGCACCTGCGCGTTGTCCGAGGCGGCGCGGGCGTAGGCGGCGAGCCGTTCCTCCTGCGGGCGTTCGGCGGCGCGGCGGGCGGCCGCGGCCACCGCGGCCAGTCCCTCGTCGCCGGTCAGGCCGTCAGCGCTGTCCAGCGCGGCCAGGGCGCCGGCCGGGATGCGTCCGCCGCCGCACGTGGTGAGGAGTTCCACCGCGCGGTAGACGTCCTCGTCGGCGACGCCCGGTCCGAAGACGGCCGGTACCGGGTCGAGGCCGAGGTTGGGCACGAAGATGGACTCGTAGGCCAGCTCCTCGTCGGTGTCCAGGAACATGGGGATGCTGTCGACCAGGGTGAGGTCGGCGACCCTGAGTCCGCGTTCGGTCAGCCGCCGGGCCACCTCGGTGGCCAGCAGTCCGCCGAGGCAGTAGCCGATCAGCTGGAAGCTGGTGTGGCCCTCGTCGGCCAGGCGCCGGGCGTACCGGTCGGCGACGGTGGCCACCAGGTGTTCGGGCGGGGTCGCCGTGTACGTGTCGGCGTCGGCGACGGCGATGCCGAGCACGGGGCCGAGGTCCTGGGCGGCCAGGGCGCGGCCGAGGTGCTGGAAGTAGTCCAGGGTGCCCAGGGCGGCGTGGAACATGACGCGCACGGTGCCGTCCGGGTGCGGGGCGCCGCCGAACGGGACGATCAGGGCGTTGCCGCCGGTGTCGCGGGCGTCGGCGGAGCCGGCGTCGGAGGTGGCAGGGTCCGTGCTCCGCAGGGCGCGGGCGAGGGCCTGGACAGTAGGCTCGTTGAGCATCTGCCGCAGCAGGGCGTCGTAGGTGTGGGCCGCCGCCTCGGGCACCTCCTCGCGCAGCCTGCCCGCCACGCGGGCGAGGATCAGGGAATCGGCGCCGTGGTCGTAGAAGTTGTCCTCCGGCGGGAGGGCGGTGATACCGAGGGCGGTGGCCCACAGCGCGCACAGGCGCTCCTCGAGACCGGCGTCGCCGTCCGCCACGGCCGCCTCGGCGCCGGCCAGCTCGCCGGGCCGCCGGCCGGCCAGGGCGCGGCGGTCGATCTTGCCGTTGGCGGTGACGGGCAGCGCGTCGACGACCTGGACGTGGCCGGGCACCATGGCCGCGGGCACCCGCTCGGCGGCGAACGCGGCGACCTGCTCGGGTCGCACCAGTGTCCGGTCCGTCTTGGCGCGCAGCACGAACAGCCGGTGTCCGGCGGCCTCGAAGGCATGGCCCGGACCGGGCAGGCTCAGGACGTCCTCCGCGCCGACCCGCGTGAAGAGGTCGCGCCAGCCGTCCTCGTCGAGGAGCGGACAGGCGCCGTACTCGCGGTCGCCGTCGCCCGGTTCCATCATGAAGCCCTGGGTGAGCAGGATGTGCGGGTAGGCGGCGACCGGCTCGGTCACCACCAGCAGGCCGCCCGGCGCGAGCAGTTCGACGGCGGCGCGCACCGCGCGGGCGCTGTCCCGGGCGCTGTTGAGCATCCCGGCGCACACCACGAGGTCGGCGCTGTTCGGCGGCAGACCCTGGGCGAGGAGGTCGCCGTCGACGTCCACGACGCCGAAGCGCACCCCTTGGCCGTGGAAGGCGGCGCGCGCCCGGGGCAGGAAGGAGGGGCTGACGTCGGTGAACAGGTAGTCGACGTCGAGGCCGTCGAGCAGCGGCAGGGCCGATTCGGTGGTGGCGCCGGTGCCGGCGCCCAGTTCCACGACGCGCAGCGGTCCGGGGCCGTCGTGCTCGGCGGCGCGGCGGTGGACGACGGCCGCGACGGCGGCGTTGAGGTGGCGGGAGAGGGCGTCGTCGCGGTAGACGGCGCGGGCGGGGGCGTCGTCGCCCTCGGGGAAGAGCAGGTCGAAGGGGTTGAGGCGGTCCTCCAGGAGGTCGTCGAGGCGCTCGGCGTGCGCACGGTGGTAGGCGAGGTGGTCGTCCGTGCACAGGCCGTCCGCGATCCCCCGGGCAGCATCCTCCCAGGCGCGGGCGATGTCCTCGATGCCGCGTGCCAGCGTGGCGAGGTAGCGGCCGTCCGCGTCGCGGCTCAGTACTTCCGCGTCCGCCAGCGCCGTCAGCCAGTGCCGCACCAGCCAGCGGTGGCGGGGCGCCACCTTGGCCGCGTCCAGTACGTCGTCCGCGCTCTGGGCGCCGCCGGTGAGCGCACCGCGCCGCCGCATGGCGTCGAGCATGGTCAGCAGGGACGCCCGCCGCAGGGCCTCGTAGTGGGCGGCGACCCGCTCGCCGTCCACGCCGGGCAGGACACGGTCGGCGTAGCGCTGCGCGGCGGTGCGCAGCCGGGCGTCCCGGGCGGACTCGTCCGGCGGGGTGCGCGGGGCGGGTTCGACGAATCCGAGCAGCGTCCGGTCCCCGCCGGCATCGCTCACCACGGCGGCGGCGGCGCCGACCGCGGGGTGGGCCAGCAGGGCCGCCTCGACCTCGCCGAGTTCGACGCGGTGGCCGCGGATCTTGACCTGGTTGTCCTCGCGGCCGAGGAACTCGATCTCCCCGCCGGGCAGGTAGCGGCCCACATCGCCGGTCCGGTACAGCCGCTGTCCGTCGCGGGGGTGGCCGGGGAACCGACGGGCGGTGAGGTCGGGATCGCCGAGGTAGCCGAGCGCCAGGCCCTCTCCGGTGATGCACAGCTCGCCGGGGACCCAGACGGGGCAGTCCAGGCCGTCGGTGTCGAGGACACGGAAGCCCTGGTTCCGCAGCGGGGTGCCGTAGGGAATGCTCGTGCGGGTGTCGTCCGCCTCGGTGATCGGGTGGTGGATGGACCAGATCGCCGCCTCGGTGGCGCCGCCGAGGGACATCAGCTCCAGGCCGGGCAGCAGGGTACGCAGCCGGCCGGGCAGCGGCACCGGTATCCAGTCGCCCGAGAGCAGGGCGAGCCGCAGGGCGGGCAGTTCGGTGGGCTCGGTGGTCAGGTAGTCGGCGAGCATGTGGAGCTGGGCCGGCACGGAGTTCCACAGGGTGACGCCGTACTCGGCCACCAGCCGCGCCCAGTGGGACGGGTCGGGCCCGCGCGCCGGGTCGGGCAGGACCAGGGCGGCGCCCGCGGCGAGCGCGCCGAAGACGTCGTACACCGACAGGTCGAAACCGAGCTGGGCGAGCTGGAGCACCCGGTCGCCGTCGGTGACGCCGAACCGCTCGTTGATGTCCTCGACGGTGTTGAGGGCGGCGCGGTGGGAGGTGACGACGCCCTTGGGGTCGCCGGTGGAGCCGGAGGTGTGAATGACGTAGGCGGGTGCGCCGGGATCGCCTCCCTCTGGCACGGGTATGAACGCCCGGGGGGCGAGGCGGTCGACATCGATGCGGTCCACGCCCTCGGGCCGGCCCTCGCCGTCGTCCACCCAGGACTGGGTGAGGACGTGCCGGACGCCCGAGGTGGTCAGCAGCCGGGCGCGCCGCAGCGCGGGCTGGGCGGTGTCGACGGGCACATAGACGCAGCCGGCCAACAGGACGCCCAGCACGGCAGCGGCCTGCTCGGGGCCCTTGTCCATGATGACGGCGATCCGATCGCCCTCCGTGCGGCCCGCCGCGTGCAGGGCGTCGGCCACGGCCCCGGCGCCGCGGGCCAGCTCGCCGTAGCTGACCGTGCCGAAGGCGCCCAGCAGGGCGGGCGCGTCGGGGCGGTCCGCGGCCCGGGCGAAGAAGCCCTCGTGCAGCAGGCCGCCGGGCAGCGGGCCGGCCGTGTCGTTGGCGGTGCGACGCTCCTTCGCCTGCCAGGCGGGCAGGGCGACGGGCTCGGGACTGTCCCAGGCGTCCGGGTCGTCGGCGAGGGCTTCGAGCAGCGCGCCGAAGGCGGCCAGCATGTCCTCGGCCATCCCGTCGGGCAGCACGCCACGCCTGATGTCCCAGTTGACCTCCAGGTCGCCGGAGCCGTCGCCGACCTGGCAGTCCAGGAAGACCTGCGGGGTCTGGGTGATGCCCGCGCCGAGGGTGCGTCCGCTGCGCTGCGAAGAGCCGGGACCCAGGCCGAGGGAGCTGGTGAAGACGTACGGCATGAGGGCCGCGTCCCGGCCGCGGGTCCGGGTGAGGTCGCGGATGACCTCCACGCCCGAGTAGAGCCGGTGGTCCAAGTCGCTGAAGAGCCGCTCGCCGAGCCGCTTCGCCCGCTCCGCCGGAGCCGCCCCGGCCTGCGCGTCCACCGCGAGCAGGGTGACGGAGGTGAAGTCGCCGACCAGACGGTCGACGTCCGGGTGCAGGGGCAGGCGGTTGAGCAGCGTCAGGTTGACCGTGAAGGACTTCCGGCGGCTCCATCGCCCCAGGACCGACACGTAGGCGGCGAGGACGGCGGCGGTGGGGGTCAGTCCGCGGGCGGCCGCCTGGCCGCGCAGCCGCTGCCAGGCCGGCTCGGGCAGGCGGTGGGTCAGGCGGTGGAAGCGAGGTGCGTCGCCGGTGGCCGCGGTGACGCCGGCGGTCGTGGCGATCTGGGGCAGGTCGGGCGCGGGGGGCAGGGAGGCCAGGCGCGAGCGCCAGTAGTCGCGGTCTCTGCGGTGGCGCGCGGTGTCCCGCAGGGCGCGTTCGGCCAGAACGTAGTCGCGGAAGGAGATCGCGGCCTGCGGCAGAGCGGCGGTGTCCGAGGGGTCGGGCGCGGCGAGGAGGGTGTCCAGTTCGTCGAGGAGGATCGCGGCGCTGGCCCAGTCGGCGACC
This sequence comes from Streptomyces similanensis, assembly GCF_039543625.1. Classification (NCBI taxonomy): domain Bacteria; kingdom Bacillati; phylum Actinomycetota; class Actinomycetes; order Kitasatosporales; family Streptomycetaceae; genus Streptomyces; species Streptomyces similanensis. Next base: position 56,977 of record NZ_BAABKC010000067.1, read on the forward strand.
AGGGAGTCGAGGGAGAAGTGCAGCACGTCGCCGTCGGCCAGCCGGGTCACGCGCAGCTCGAACAGCGGCCAGTGCGCGGTGTCGTAGGTGCGGTGGCCCAGGTCGGCCCGCGTCGCCTCCAGGTGTGCCGCACGGCGCCGAGGGGTTTCGCGCAGGTCGGTGACGGCGATCCGGCACCGCGGCGCCTCGCGCAAGACCTGCTGGTAACCGTCCTCGTGGACGATCGCGCGCAGCATGTCGTGCCGGGCGATCAGGGCGTTCCAGGCCTGTTCCAGGGCGGTGGGGTCGAGGCGCGGGTAGTGGATCTCCAGATAGCCGTGGCAGGCGACTCCGCCATGCCCGAAGGGGTCCCGCCGGCCGAGCAGGTAGGCGCTCTGCACGTCGGTGAGCGGGAACGGCTCGTGGGCGGCTGCGGGATCGGCGGTGACCGTGCGGGCGGTGGTCTCCGCGTCGAGCAGGGCGACGACCTGCTCCTTGTGGGCCCGCAGGGCGCTGCGGCGGTCCTCGGTGAGGACGCCCTGCGGCGCCCGGAACCGTATCTGGCCGTCCTCGCTCCACAACTCGACGCCGAGGGAGGCGAGTTCGTCGAGGAGGCCGGCCGCGGTGGTGGATGCGGTCATGACGTGGAGGACCCCTTGCCGTGGGTGGTGGGCGGTACGGGTGTGGCGTCGGCCGGGAGCAGGACGGCGCCGTGCAGCAGGGCCGGTTCGAGCGGGTCGGGTAGGCCGGCGAGGTGGACGGCGCGCACGCCGGTCACCGGGGCCTCCTCCAGGCGGAGGTCGGCGGCGTTCCCCGCGAGGTGCCGGACGGCGGGCAGGTCGCCGGGGCGGACTCCCAGCACGATGCGGGTGATCGCCCGTGCCCCGTTGGGGTGCTCCATGTCGGCCGGGTGCTGGCGCGGCTCGTAGGGCGTGACGAGGAAGGGGAGGCGTCCGGATTTGGGGTAGGAGAAGACGAACCGGGTCTCGGCGCCGTCCGGGCGCCGGCGCGTCCAGCGCACCGCACGCCCGCACGGCACCCCCCGGTCGGCCAGTTCTCGGGTGACGTCGGCCAGTTGGCCGTCCTCGGCGAGCAGGGCGAGATCGCAGAAGCCCTCTTGCTGGCGGGCCCAGCGGACCATGCGCGCGCCGGCGCCGCGCCCGAAGCGGAGGTCGACGGGCAGCCGCATCCAGCGGGCCCCGGGGGGTGTGGTCAGCAGCTCGATCACCGGCCCCTCGCGGAACCAGACGTGCGCGTGCAGCGCCTTGTGCTCGGGGGCGGTGGCGTAGGCGACCTGGAAGCCGGCCGCGCGGAAGCTCTCGACCGCGCGGGGCAGGTCGTGCACCCGGACCAGGACGTGGCTGCATCGCCGCGCGACGGACGGGTGGGAGGAAGGGGCGGTCACGGGGTCGGTCATCGGCTCGGGCCTTCCGCGAGGTCGGTGGGCGGCGGGGCGACGGCGCCGGCCGCGGCGGCCCACAGGTCTCCCCGGGGCACGACGGGGGGCTCCGGCGTCGTGATCAGTTCGGGCATGCCGAGCTGCGCGGTCAGGTCGGCCCAGCAGCGGGACACCGAAAGCGCCCATTGCCCGGCGGCGGGGCGCAGGGCGGGGTCGGCGGCGGCGTCGCGCAGGCGGTGCAGGGCGGCGAGGACGGCCTGGGGCCACAGGTGGGCGAAGACCTGGTGGTAGCTCTCGGCGGCCGGGTGCAGTTGCGTGGTGGAGGGTTCGGCGAGCCGCTCCGTGCCGGGTCCGGCGAGGACCAGGCGTCCGGTGGCGTCGCGGGGCGCGTGCAGGCGCGGGTTCCACAGCACCGGCCCGTGGGTGTCGGCGAGGGAGAGCACACCGGCGTCGGTACCCAGGGTGATGCGGTGCAGCAGGTGCGAGTGGTTGTCGGGGTCGTCCGGGTGGACCTGGTTCTGCACCCGGAGGGTGACGGGCGCGCCGCCTACGAGGGCGTGCAGGGTACGGAACGGTTGCACCCCGCCGGCGAGGCCGGCGAGTTGGGGGTCGGGTTCGGGTTGGGCGCGGAAGCCCCAGGGGCGCAGGGTCCCAGCGGCCCGGCCGAGGACGTCGAGCAGGGGGTAGGCGACCTGGCTGTTGCAGGCGGCGTCGATGAAGCGGACGGGCCCTTCGGCGCGCAGTACTTCGGCGGCGGCGAGGAAGGCGCGCACCGGAGCAAGATCGGGGTAGAGGGTGCCGACGGCGTAGGCGGCGTCGCCGTCGCGGGCCGCGCGGAGGTTGTCGGCGAGTTCGCCGGCGTGGACGGGATGCTCCTGGAGCACGTGCATGCCGCGGCGCAGTGCGGCGCGGGTGATGTCCGAGCCGGGGCCCCCGGTGGCACCCGAGCAGACGACGACGCAGACGACCTCGGTGTCCTCGGGCAGCTTCTCGACGTTCGTGTACAGCGGCACCCCCAGCCGCTCGGCCGACCGGCGCGAGTAGTCGCTGCCCTTGGCGAGGATGCCGGTGAGCGTGAACCCGTCGGGGTCGCCGCGGACGGCGTCCAGGTAGACGCGGCCGAAGCCGGTCCCGGCGACCACGACCCGCAGCGGGCGTCCGGTGCGGCTCATGAGGCGGTCACGGCGGCCACGCCCACGACCTCGCTGCGGGTCCGGTCCGCGGACGCGTTCGCGGGCACGAGGTGGCCGCTGACCGCGCGCAGTTTCTCGCGGGTCTCCTCCAGCTCCCGCTCCGGGTCGGAGCCGGCCACAACGCCCGCTCCGGCACGCAGCCAGGTGCGGCCGTCCCGCCGCAGTACGGTGCGCAGCACCAGGGCCGCGTCCAGGGTGCCGTCGGCTTCGAGCCGGACGATCGCGCCGCTGTAGAGTCCCCGCCCGGTGTCCTCCGCCCGCCGGATCACGTCGAGCGCGGGCCCCTTCGGTATGCCGGAGGCGGTGACGGCGGGGAACAGCGCGGCCAGCGCGTCCCACCGGTCGCTTCCCTCCGCCAGCCGGCCCCGCAGCCGGGACGCGAGGTGCTGCACGCTCCCCCGCTCGGCCACGTCCATGAACTCCTCGGTGCACACGGACTCCGGCCGGCAGACCGACGCCAGCTCCTCCTGCACCAGGCGTACGGAGACGGCGTGCTCGTACACCTCCTTGGCGTCGCGGCGCAGTTCGGCGCGGCGGACGGCGTCCGCCTCGGCGTCGCCGGTCAGGGCGCGCGTGCCGGCGAGCGGCTGCGCGGTGACCGAGCCCGCGGTGTCGACTCGGGCGACGATCTCGGGACTGAACCCGGCGGCCTCCCAGCCGCCGTGCCGCAACAGGAAGGAGCGGGCCGGAAGATGACCGCGCCGTCCCGCCACGTACGAGGCCGGCAGGTCCACCTCGCCCGGCACGGCCACACTGCGGGAGACGATGGCCTTGTCCAGCTCCCCGGCGCGGATGGCCCGCACGGCGTCGGCGACGGCGACGCGGTACCGGTCGGCGTGCTCGTCCAGGTCGACGGCGACACGCTCGGCGGAGGGCTCCCCGCCCTCGACCATGGCGCGGCGCAGCCGGCGTTCCAGGTCGTCGAGGGCCTCGGGGCCGTCGGCCCGCAGGACGACGGTGGTGGCCGTCAGGTGGATCTCGCGTTCCGGGACCACGAAGCGAGCGAGCGTCTCGTCGTCGCGTGTCTCGCCCCCGTGGTAGGCGTGGGTCAGCTCGAAGGAGAGCCAGCCGTGCGCGGACACGGTGCCGCCGATGCGCGCCTCCAAGAGCCGGCCTGCGGTTGCCAACGGGTGGGCTCCTGCGGGCCGTTCCTCGGCCGCCGCGCCCGTCCCGTACGACCGGACGGACCTCCCGGCCACCTCGACGACGGCCGACTCGCCCTCGCTCCAGACGACGGCGCCGTCCCGCTCGTAGAGCAGGTGGGGTGCGTCACTGGCCGCGCAGAGGGCGGCGGCCACGACTATGGGATCACCGGCGAAAGGCAGGGCGCGTTCCGGGGTGGGATCCGGACAGATCACGAAAGGTTCTCGCTTTCCAGTCGACATCGAACGCTGGCGCCCGAGGCGGTGCGAACGGTCTCCGTGAGGAAGCACAGCACGGGCTCGCGGCGGGGTGCGAAGTAGAAATGACCGCCGGGGAAGGTACGGAGGTCGAACGGGCCGGTGGTGTGGGCCGACCACGCACGGGCCTGGACCTCGTCGACCTCGGTGTCCGCCTCCCCCATCACCGCGGTCACGGGGCAGCCCAACGGCAGCGGGTCGGGCCGGTGGTACGTCTCCGCCAGCCTGAAGTCGGCGCGGACGGCGGGCAGATACACGTCGCGGACGGCGCGGTCGGCCAGCACCTCGCCCCGGGTCCCGCCCAGGCGGACCAGCTCGGACACGAGCTCGTCGTCGGACCTGGTGTGCATGTCTCCCCGGGCGGGCAGCGAGGGGGCGCGGCGGCCGGAGACCACCAGGTGATCCGGGGCGGCTCCCCAGGCGGTCAGGCGGCGCGCCGCCTCGTAGGCGACGACGGCGCCGAAGCTGTGGCCGAAGAGCACCAGGGGCCGGTCGGTCAGGGGCAGGAGAGCCGCGCAGACACCGGTCACCAGCTGTTGGAGGTCACCGGCGGGCGGCTCGGACAGCCGGTCCTCGCGCCCCGGGTACTGCACGGCCGACAGCGCCACGTCGTCCGGGAAACCGGTTCCCCAGGCCGCGTACGGGCCGGCGGTGCCACCTGCGTGCGGCAGGCACACCAGGCGTACAGCGGGGCTGGGTCGGGGTGTTCGGCAGCGTAGCCAGACGTCCGTCATGTGCTCTTTCTCCCTTCGGGGTAGCCCGACGCGGAGGGGCGTCCCGCCCCACGCAGCACTGACGGGGGTGTTCACGAGCCGGTCCTATCAGGCACGATGCGGCGGCTCAGAGATCGTTTCCCAGGAGGCAAGT
>NZ_BAABKC010000068.1:0-14012 GCF_039543625.1 Streptomyces similanensis
TCCACACCCCAAACCATCCCAAACAGAACCTGGGCGCCTTGACGGAAGACATAGAGGCACCCCCCGGCCGGCCCACCGCCGGGCGCCTGTGAACCCAGCCGCCCCGCCGCAGGCGTACCTCACCCCAGTAGGCCCGCCAGCCCGGCGGTGCACCGCACCTCGTCGCCCGCGGTGATCAGCAACGCCTCCACCCCCGACAGCGCCTCCAGCCACGCCAGCCCCTCCCGCGCCCCCATCGCGAACGCCGCCGTCGCCCAGCAGTCCGCCCACACCAACCGCGGCGCGACGACGGTCACCGCCACCAGATCCGTCACCGCCGCCCGCCCCGTACGCGGGTCCACGATGTGGGCGCCGCGCTCCGCGGTCCCCGAGGTGGCCACCGCCAGCTCCGGCGCCCCCGCCGCCGACACCACGGCCGCCAGCCCGCCCGGCCGCAGCGGATCCGACACCCCCACCCGCCACTGCCGCTCCGCCCCGGGCACACCCAGCAGCTGCACGTCCCCGCCGCCGTTCACACTGACCCCGCTCACCCCCGCCGCGGCCGCCACCAGCCGGGCCGCCCGCTCGGCCGCCCACCCCTTGACGACACCGGTCGGGTCCAGCCGCCCCCGGTGCCGCAGGCTGAACCACCCGTCGCTCACCCGCTCGGCCTCCGCGCCCAGCTCCAGCACCTCGGCGACCAGCGGATCGCACCGCTGCACGGTCAGCTCGCCGCGCGCCAGCCGCGACACCTCGCTGTCGGCCCGATACGTGCTGAACAGCTCGTCCACCCGGTGCAGCCCGGCCACCGCCGCCCGCAGCGCCGCCCGCACCGCCCCGGGCTCCCCGCCGCGCACGTCGAAGGAGAACACCGTCCCCATCACCTCCTCCGCGTGCCGCACCGCGGCCGGAGCCTTCGCCGCCTCGGCCACGCCGTCAGCCGCCGGCCCGGTCGAGCGCCGACTGGAGCGACCTGCGGTACCCGCCGCTGGTGTACGTCGCCCCGGACACCGCGTCGATGTCCGCGCTCTGCGCCGCCACCGCCTCCCGGTTGAGCCGGGGCACGGCCAGGGCGGTCTTCTGGTCGCTGAGCCCGCCCTTCGGCGCCCGCACCGCCTCCGCCTTGACGACCTTCCCGCCGCTGACGGTCAGCCGGACCTGCACGTCGCCGTACTGCGTCGGGACCGCGTCGCCGGTCACGGTCGTCGTACCGCCCGGCAGCGCGCCGCCGCCCTGCGGCGCCTCGCGCCCCGCCGAGGTCGCCCGCGACGCCGCGCCGGCCGCAGCCGCCGCGGTCGGGTCGGAGGCCGGCTTCAGCGCCAGCAGCAGCACGATGCCGGACACGGTGGCCGCGCCCGCGAGCACCGCCCGCCGGACAGGATGGCTCTTCCTCATCGCTTCCGTTCTCCTGACGTCCCGTCGCTCACATCGCGAACGACTCGTGATGGATCCGGCGGGCGGGGACCCCCGCGCCGCGCAGCGCCTCGTACACCGACCGCGCGAAACCGGGCGGCCCGCACAGGAACACGTCGTGGCGGTCGATGTCGGCGATCTTGCGCCGCAGCGACTCGGCGGAGATGTCCGGCCGTGCGCCGTCCGGGCTGTTGACCGCGTACATCAGCCGCGCGCCGCGCTCCTCGGCGATCTTCGCCAGCTCGCCCCAGAGCGCCAGGTCCTGGGTGCTGCTGGCCCGGTAGAGCAGCGTGAGGTCACCGGCCGCGCCGGGCAGCGTCTCGAACAGCGCCCGCATCGGGGTGATCCCGACCCCGCCCGCCACCAGCAGCACCTTGCCCCGGCTGCGCCGGGCGGCGGTCAGCGCCCCGTACGGCCCCTCCGCCCACACCCGGGTGCCCGGCTCCAGTGCGCGCAGCCGCCCGCTGTGGTCGCCGATCGCCTTGACGGTGATGCGCAGCATCCCGGGGCGGGGCGCCGCCGACAGCGAGTACGGGTGCGAGCTGAACCGCATGCCCGGCGCCAGGAACCGCCAGCGGAAGAACTGCCCCGCCTCCGCGCCCATCCGGTGCAGCCTGCGGCCCGCGATCAGCACCGACACGATGCCCGGCGTCTCCTCGATCACGGCCTCGACCCGCATCCGGTGCCTGAGGTTCAGCCGGAGGGGGGTGAGGATCCGGTACCACACCACCAGCGCGGACACCGCGCCGTACAGGCCGTACCAGAGGGTCCGGGCGGCCGGCCGGACGGCGAAGTCGTTGCCGGTGGTGATCTGGTGCCAGAACGTCAGGAAGACCGCCGCGTAGGTGAGCAGGTGGACGTGGTACCAGGTGTCGTACGGCAGCCGCCGCCGGACGCCGCCGGCCGACGTCAGTGCGACGAGCACGAACAGTCCCGTGCCGATCGCGGCCTTGCCGAGGTCCGGCAGCTGCCCGACGGACTCGGCCGTCTGCCGCACGACGTCCCCGAGCGACCGGCCGGCCCGCACCGCGTAGCCCCACATGGTGAGGAACACGTGCGCCACGATCAGGCAGAGCGTGTACCGCCCGCTCAGGGCGTGCCAGCGGGCCACCCGGTCCGAGCCGACCCGCCGCTCCAGGGCCGGCACCCGCGCCATCTGGAGCACGACGAGCGCCACCAGATACCCGGCGAGCAGCCCGGTGATCCGGCCCGCGTTGAGGATCCGGCCGCCGTTCCCGGCGACGGACGGGGTGTTCGTCCACCACAGCCAGACGACCCCCGCCGCCCCCGCCCAGACGGCGAGGAGCAGCAGGGCGGCGGGGGAGCGGCGGGGCCGGATCCGGCGCATCGTCTGGCGCCGCGCGGCACGTCCTCCTGCGAGCGTGGTGGTCACGGTTCCTCCGTGGCGATTCGACCGTCGACCCAGGGATACGCGGCGCACCCGAGGAGCGTTCAGCCGGCCGCCGAGTCCAGGGCGGACTGCAGCGAGCGACGGTAGCCGTCACTCGTGTACGTGGCCCCGGACACCGCGTCGATGTCCGCGCTCTGCGCGGTCAGCGTCTCTCTCCTCAGCTCGGGTATCGCGTAGCTGTTGATCTCCTGGTCACGGGGGTTCTCGGTCGGGTAGACCACCGCGGTCACGTCGGTGATGCGGCCGCCTTCGAGCGTGATCCGCACCTGGACCGGTCCCCAGCGGGTCTGCGCGCTCTCGCCGGTTACGGTCTTCGTGCCGGTGGAGCCGGTCGTGCCGCCGGACTCCGCGGCGCCGCCCGGGGCGCTCGTGCCGGCGGAGGCGGCCGGGCCGGGCGCCGCCGCGATCCGCGGCGGGGTGTGCGGCTTGAGCGCCAGCAGCATCACCAGCCCGGAGACGGTGGCGGCGCTCGCCAGTACGACCCGGCGCAGCGGACGGTTCTTCCTCAACGCGTGCACGACGGCCTCACGACTCCTCGGACGGGCTCGGTTCCCATGGTTCTCACGGCTGTCCCGCTCTCACGGCATCCGCGGCGCTCCGCACGTCCACAGCTCTCACAGCGCGAACGACTCGTGGTGGATGCGGCGGTCCGGGACCCCGGCGGCGCGCAGCACCCCGTACGTCTCCTGCGCGAAGGAGTGCGGCCCGCACAGGTACACGTCGTGCCCGGAGAGGTCGGCGACCTGCCCGCGCAGCCACTCGACGGTGAGCGCGGGGTGTTCGCCGTGCGGGCCGTTGAGCAGGTACAGCACCCGCGACCCGCGCCACCGGGCGACCGCCTCCAGCTCGCCGCCCAGCGCCAGGTCCCGCGCGGAGCGCGCCCGGTACAGCAGGGTGACCTCGCCGGGCAGCGTCTCGAACAGCGCGCGCAGCGGAGTGATGCCGACCCCGGCGCCGATCAGCAGCGACCGGTGCGAGGCACCGCGCTCGGCGGTCAGCGCGCCGTAGGGGCCCTCCGCCCAGACCCGGGTGCCCGGCCGCAGCAGCGGCACGGCCGCGCTGTGGTCGCCGAGCGCCTTGACCGTGACGCGCAGGCGGTCCGGCCGCGGCGGCGCCGACAGGGAGTACGGCGTCGACGTCCCGCGCAGGCCCGGCATGAGGAACCGCCAGCGCAGGAACTGCCCCGGCAGCGCGCCGAGTTCGTCCAGCCGGTGTCCCCGCACGACGACCGAGTACACCCCGGGCGCCTCCTCGTGCACCGACTCCACCCGCATCCGGTGCCGCCGGTTCAGCCGCACCGGCACGAGGACGCGGTACCACAGCACCAGCGCGGCGACGCCCGCATACAGTGCGTACCAGGCGGCCGTGGCCCCGGGCCGGCCGTGGAACTGGTCGCCCAGGGCGAGCTGGTGGAAGAAGGCGAGGAAGACGGCGGCGTAGGTGAGCAGGTGCACGCCGTACCAGAACTCGTGGCTCGTGCGGCGGCGCACCGCGCGCGCCGAGGTGATCCCGACCGCGAACAGGATCACCGTGCCCGCGGTGGCCTTCAGCATGTCCGGGTAGTCGAGGGCCACCGTGACCGCCTCGTGCGCGAGCGAGGCCCGGTCCTGTGCCGCGTACCCGGCCAGGATCAGCGCGATGTGCGCGAGGAGGAGGCACACCGTGTACCGGCCGGCCCGTGCGTGCCAGCGGGCCGCCCGGTCCGAACCGATCCGCCGCTCCAGGAGCGGCGACCGGGCCGTCAGGGCGACGAGCACCGCGCAGGCGTAACCGCACAGCAGCCCCGTGATCCGTCCGGCGCCGGTCAGCCAGCCGGCCGCACCGGCCACCGCGGCCGTCCCCTGCCACCACAGCGCGACCACCGCCGCCGCGCCGCCCCACAGCACGGCGAGCACCGCGGCCGCCGGGGAGCGCCGGGGCGCCGGGACCACGGGCGGTGCCGCCCGTCGCTGGTACACCGTGGTCATGTCGTCCCCGTCCTCTCGCCGGTCCAGGACGCCACTGTGCGGGCCGAACCTCTGAGAGCGCTCTGAATCGGTGGCCGCGCGGCGCACTCACAGCGAACTCAGAGCACCCCCGGGCTCCGCACGGGCCGGCGACCGGCGATGCTGGAAGGGCCATGCACAGTTCCTGCCCGCCCCAGCCGGGGCCGCCCGCCCTGACCCGCCCGGACGGCACGCCCGTCCGGGTCCTCGTCGTCGACGACGACCCGGACCTCGCCGAGGTCCTCTCCGGCGCCCTGCGCTACCAGGGCTGGGAGGTCCGCACCGCCGAGGACGGCGCCAGGGCCGTCGCCGAGGCCCGCGCGCTGCTGCCCGACGCGGTCGTCCTCGACCTGATGCTCCCGGACACCGACGGCCTCACCGTGCTGCGGCGGCTGCGCGAGGTGCGGCCGGACGTCTGCGTGCTCCTGCTGACCGCGCGGGACGCGGTGGAGGACCGTATCGCCGGGATCACCGCGGGCGGCGACGACTACGTGACCAAGCCGTTCAGCCTGGAGGAGGTGATCGCCCGGCTGCGCGGGCTGCTGCGCCGCGCCGGGATGGCCCGGCGGTCGGCCGACGGTCCGCGGCTGACCGTAGGCGATCTGGTCATGGACGAGGACGCCCGCGAGGTCACCCGGGCCGGAGAGCTGATCGAGCTGTCGCCGACCGAGTACCAGCTGCTGCGCCTGCTGATGCGCAATCCGCGCCGGGTGCTCGGCAAGACGCAGATCCTCGACCGCGTCTGGTCCTACGACTTCGGCGGCCAGGCCCATGTGGTCGAGCTGTACATCTCGTATCTGCGCAAGAAGGTGGACGCGGGCCGCGAGCCCATGATCCACACGGTGCGCGGCGCCGGCTACGTGCTGAAGCCGGTCCGGCCGTGAGGTCGCCGGCGCGGCTCCGGGCGTGGTGGAGCGGGCGGCTGCCGCTGCCGCGCACCCTGCGGGCCCGGCTCACCCTCGGTCTGGTGGTGCTGCTCGCGCTGAGCTGCGCGGCCGTGGGGGTGGCCGCGGTCGTCGAGCTGAACGGCTTCCTCACCGGCCGGCTCGACCAGCAGTTGCAGCAGACGGGCACCGGCTTCCCCCAGAGCCTCGAGCACGGCGCCGCCGGCGGCGGGCGGAACACGAAGTCGTCCGACCACGACGGCGACGAGCACGGCGACACCCGCCGCCAGGCCGCGGCCACGTTCGGCGCCCGGCTGGTGGCGGGCCGGATCACCAACGCGGCGGTGGTGCCCTCCGACGCCCATCCCGGCTTCGCCGTCACCCTCACCGCGGCCGACCGCGCCGCCCTGGCCGCGCTCCCGGCGGACGGCGCCGGGCACACGGTGCGCCTGTCCGGACTGGGCGGCTACCGGCTGGCGGCGTGGCCGGGCCGGGACGGCGACGTCCTGGTCACCGGGCTGCCGACGGAGCCCGTCCGGGCCACGGTCCACCGGCTGGAACTCGTCGCCGGCGGCGTCTTCGGCCTCGCGCTGGCCACCACCGGGGTCACCGGGGCGCTGTGGGTGCGCTGGTCGCTGCGCCCGCTGAGCCGGGTCGCGGCGACCGCCGCCAGGGTCAGCGAACTTCCGCTGGCCAGCGGCGAGGTCGCGCTGCCGCCCAGGACGGGCGGGACCGATCCGCACGGGGAGGTGGGCCGGGTCGCCGCCGCCTTCGACCGGATGCTCCACCATGTCGAGGACGCGCTGACCAAACGGCACGCCAGTGAGGAACGGCTGCGCAGCTTCGCCGCCGACGCCAGCCACGAGCTGCGCACCCCGGTGGCGTCGGTGCGCGGCCACGCGGAGCTGGCCCTGCTGCACCCGGGACCGGTGCCGCCCGAGGTGACGCGGGCCCTGGAACGCGTCGCGGCCGAGTCCGCCCGGATGGGCGAGATGGTGGACGAGATGCTGCTCCTGGCCCGCCTGGACGCGGGCCGCCCGCTGGAGCGCCGCCCCGTGGACCTCACCCGCCTCGTCCTGGACGCGGTGACGGACGCCCGCGCCGCCGGCCCCGGGCACCACTGGACGATGGAGCTGCCCGAGGAGCCCGTCACGGTGACCGGCGACGCCCACCGGTTGCAGCAGGTGCTGGCCAACCTGCTGACCAACGCCCGTCTGCACACCCCGGCGGGCACCGAGGTGACGGTGTCCCTGGCCGTGCCCCCGGACGACGGCGGGGCCACGACCGTGCTGCGGGTCCAGGACGACGGTCCCGGCGTCCCCGTGGAGATCCAGCCGGGCGTCTTCGAGCGTTTCACGCGCGCCGACCGCCGCCGCACCGGCTCCTCCGCGGGCGCCGGGGCGGGCCTGGGCCTGGCGATCGTGGCGGCGGTGGTACGGGCGCATGGCGGGAGCGTGGCGCTGGCCGGCCGCCCGGGCGCGACGACGTTCACGGTACGGCTGCCGTCCGACGGCGCGGTCACCGGGCCCTAGCGGCGGACCGCCCCCTCACACCGGTGTCGGCGGCAGCGGAAGGGGCAGGCCCGGGAGGCCGTCCAGGCTGCTGGCGATGTGGTCCTTCTTGGTGAAGTACGCGCTCAGCGAGGTGTCGTCCTCGCGGGCGAAGCGCCGGGCGTGCAGGTCGCGCTCCTCCTCGTAGGCCATGAAGGGCACCGCGTAGCCGCAGGTGTCGCGGATCAGGTCGGCGTGCACGACGATGACCGCGCGCAGCCCGTGCGCGGTGGGGTCAATGCCGGGGAAGCGGGCCACGAGTTCCGTGAAGCGGGGGTCGTCGCGGAAGACCGGCTCGCCCCGGCCGTGCACGCGCACGATGTTGGGCGGGCCCTGGAAGGCGCACCACATGAGGGTGATCCGGCCGTTCTCGCGCAGGTGCGCGATGGTCTCGGCGTTCGATCCGGCGAAGTCCAGATAGGCCACGGTCAGCTCGTCGAGCACCGCGAAGGAGCCCTTCAGGCCCTTGGGGGAGAGGTTGACCGTGCCGTCGCCGGACAGGGGCGCGGTCGCGGTGAAGAAGAGGGGCTGCGCCTCGATGAACGTGCGCAGCCTGCCGTCAATGCGCTCATACGTCTTTCCCATGTCCCATGATTATCCGCCGAGTTCTTTTGACTGTCTAAGGAATTCTCGGCCGTCTCACCCCATGGGCGGCATCCCGCTCGATTGACGATTCATGCGGAGCAATGCATAATCATGCATCACGGGGCCGGGAGGCGGCCGCACGGCGACAACTCTCCGAGGAGCAACGCGAGTGAGCAGCAACAGCGGTGACGTACGGCTCTGGGGCGGCCGTTTCGCCGACGGTCCCGCCGAGGCCCTGGCGAAGCTGTCCGCGTCCGTCCACTTCGACTGGCGGCTCGCGCCCTACGACATCGCCGGCTCCCGCGCCCACGCACGCGTGCTGCACACGGCGGGCCTGCTCACCGAGGACGAGCTGACCCGGATGCTCGCCGGACTCGACCGGCTGGAAGCGGACGTGGCGGACGGCTCCTTCACCGGCACCATCGCCGACGAGGACGTCCACACCGCCCTGGAGCGCGGCCTGCTGGAGCGCCTCGGCGCCGACCTCGGCGGCAAGCTGCGCGCCGGCCGGTCCCGCAACGACCAGGTCGCCACCCTCTTCCGCATGTACCTGCGCGACCACGCCCGGATCGTCGGCGCCCTGATCGCCGACCTCCAGGACGCGCTGATCGGCCTCGCCGAGGCGCACCCGGACGTGGCCATGCCCGGCCGCACCCACCTCCAGCACGCCCAGCCCGTCCTCTTCGCCCACCACGTGCTCGCCCATGTGCAGTCCCTGTCCCGGGACGCCGAGCGGCTGCGCCAGTGGGACGAGCGGACCGCCGTGTCCCCGTACGGCTCGGGCGCGCTCGCCGGCTCCTCCCTCGGTCTCGACCCGGAGGCTGTCGCCCGCGACCTAGGCTTCGAGGGCGGCAGCGTCGGCAACTCCATCGACGGCACCGCCTCGCGCGACTTCGTCGCCGAGTTCGCCTTCATCACCGCGATGATCGGCGTCAATCTCTCCCGGATCGCCGAGGAGATCATCATCTGGAACACGAAGGAGTTCTCCTTCGTGACCCTGCACGACGCCTTCTCCACCGGCTCGTCGATCATGCCGCAGAAGAAGAACCCGGACATCGCCGAGCTGGCCCGCGGCAAGTCCGGCCGCCTGATCGGCAACCTGACCGGCCTGCTCGCCACCCTCAAGGCGCTGCCGCTCGCCTACAACCGCGACCTCCAGGAGGACAAGGAGCCGGTCTTCGACTCCTGCGACCAGCTGGAGGTCCTGCTCCCCGCCTTCACCGGCATGATCGCGACCCTCACCGTGCACCGCGAGCGCCTGGAGGAGCTGGCCCCGGCCGGCTTCTCGCTCGCCACCGACATCGCCGAGTGGCTGGTCAAGCAGGGCGTGCCGTTCCGCGTCGCGCACGAGGTCGCCGGCGAGTGCGTGAAGGCGGCCGAGGCCGAGGGCAAGGAGCTGGACGAGCTGACCGACGAGCAGTTCGCCAAGATCTCCGCCCACCTCACCCCCGAGGTGCGCACCGTCCTCAACGTGCCCGGCGCCCTCGCCTCCCGCAGCGGACGCGGCGGCACCGCCCCGAGCGCGGTCGCCGTCCAGCTCGCCGAGGTGAAGGCGGACGTGGCGGCCCAGCACGCCTGGGCGGACGCCAAGAAGTAGCCGCCCCCGCGGGAAGCGGTCGCCCCGCGGCGGGAGGCGCCCTCCCGCCGCACGGGCCGTCGCGGGTTACGTTGGTCGGCAGCCGCACGGAACCGACCGAACGGAGCCCGCGATGCCCTTCGCCAGGCTGGCCCACGTCACCACCCCCACCCGCCGCCTCGGCCTGGGTCTCGCGGCCGTCGGACGCCCCGGCTACATCAACCTCGGCCGGGACCGCGACCTGCCCGCCGACCGCACGGTGGACGCCCTGCGCGCCCGTACCCACGAACTGCTGGACGCCGCCTACGCCCAGGGCGTCCGCTACCTCGACGCCGCCCGCTCCTACGGCCGCTCCGAGGAGTTCCTCGCCGACTGGCTGCGCGCCCGCCCCGACGCCGGCGACGTGGTGATCGGCAGCAAGTGGGGCTACACCTACACGGCCGGCTGGCGCACCGACGCCGAGCGGCACGAGGTCAAGGACCACGGCCTCGCCACCTACGAACGCCAGCGCGCCGAGAGCGCCGCGCTGCTGGGCGACCGGCTCGACCTGTACCAGATCCACTCGGTCACCCCCGACAGCCCGGCCCTCACCGACAAGGACCTGCACGCCCGGCTCGCCGAGGCCGCCGCCCAGGGTGTGACCGTCGGCTTCTCCACCAGCGGCCCCGCCCAGGCCGACGCCGTGCGGGCCGCCCTCGCCGTGACCGTCGACGGCGCGCCCCTCTTCCGCACCGTCCAGTCGACGTACAACGCCCTGGAGACCTCCGCGGGACCGGCCCTCGCCGAGGCCCACGACGCCGGGCTGACGGTGATCGTGAAGGAGGGCATGGCGAACGGGCGGCTGGCCGGTCCGGACGCGCCCGGGGCGCTGCGCGCCGTGGCCCGGGAGACCGGTCTGGGCTGCGACGCGGTCGCCCTCGCCCTGATCCTGCGCCGCCCGTGGGCGGGCGTCGTCCTCTCCGGCGCGGCCACGCTCGACCAGCTCGCCTCCAACCTGCACGCCGCCGCCGTCGACCTGGACGACGACCAGGCGGCCCGCCTGGACGCCCTGGCCGAGGAGCCGCGCGCCTACTGGGAGCGGCGCGGACAGCTCCCCTGGCACTGACGCACCCCTGCCATGAGTCTCCCTCGTGAGACTCCCACGCCCAGGATGAGACATTTGTGTCTCACATGGGTTACCGTTGTCTCATGGCTGTCGATCGTGACCACGTGCTGCGCACCGCCGCGGCCCTGCTGACCCGCAAGTCCACCGCGACGATGGACGAGGTCGCCAGGGCGGCCGGCATCAGCCGCGCCACGCTGCACCGGCACTTCGCCGGGCGGGACGCGCTCGTCCGGGCGCTGGAGGCGCTCGGCATCGCGGAGTGCGAGGCCGCGCTGGACGCCGCCCGGCTCCACGAGGGCCCGGCACGCGACGCCGTGCACCGGCTGATCCGGCGGATCGAGCCCGCCGCCGGCCTGCTGGCCTTCCTCTACACCGAGAACCAGCTGTTCGAGGGCGAGGAGCAGAACGCGGGCTGGGCGCGGATCGACGAACGGATCGAGGCCCTGTTCCGGCGAGGCCAGCAGAGCGGGGAGTTCCGCATCGATCTCACCCCGGCCTGGCTCACCGAGGCGCTGTACGGCCTGATGGCCTCCGGCGCCTGGGCGGTGAGCGAGGGCCGGGTGGCCGCCAAGGACTTCACCCACATGATCGTCGAGCTGCTGCTCGGCGGCGCACTACGGAGAGAGGAACCATGACCAGCACCCTGCGGCCGGCGTACCCGGCGGAGACGGACAAGCGCCCGGGCCGCTGGCTCGCGCTCGCCGTCCTCGTCCTCGCCGTGCTGCTGGTGGCCGTCGACGCGACCGTCCTCGGTCTCGCGACCCCCTACATCAGCGAGGACCTGAAGCCCTCCGGCACCCAGCTGCTGTGGATAGGCGACGTCTACTCGTTCGTCATCGCCGGTCTGCTCGTCTCCATGGGCAGCCTCGGCGACCGCATCGGCCGCAAGCGCGTCCTGCTCGTCGGCTCCGCCGCGTTCGGCGTGCTGTCCGTGCTCAACGCCTACGCGACCACGCCGGGGATGCTGATCGCGGCCCGCGCGCTGCTCGGCGTGGCCGGCGCGACCCTGATGCCCGCCACCCTGGCCCTGATCCGCAACCTCTTCCACGACGCCCGCGAGCGCAGCCTCGCCGTCGGCATCTGGGGCGCGACCGCCTCCGCCGGCATGGCGGTCGGCCCGATCGCGGGCGGGTTCCTGCTGGAGCACTTCTGGTGGGGCTCGGTCTTCCTGATCAACCTGCCCGTGATGGCGGTGCTGGTCCTGGTCGGCAGCCGGCTGCTGCCCGAGTCCCGCAACCCGGACCCGGGCCCGTGGGACCTGACCAGCGTGCTGCTGTCGTTGGTCGGCGTGATCGGCGTCGTGTACGCGATCAAGGAGGCGGCCGCGCACGGCTTCACCTGGGCCGTCCTCGGCACCGGAGTGCTGGGCGCCGCCGCGCTGTACCGGTTCGTCCACCGCCAGCTGACCCTGCCCGCGCCGCTGCTGGACGTACGGCTGTTCCGCAACCGGGGCTTCAGCGGCGCGGTCCTCGCCGACCTGCTGACCGTCCTCGGCATGTCCGGACTGGTGTTCTTCCTGTCCCAGTTCCTGCAACTGGTCCAGGGCAGGCACCCGTTCGAGGCGGGACTCGCCGAACTGCCCGCCGCCGTCGGCGCGGTCGCGGCCGGTCTGGTGGCCGGCCGGGCGGCCCGGCGCTTCTCGGTGCGCTCCGTGGTCGCCGGCGGTCTCGCCGCCGTGGGCCTCGCCCTGGCCGTGCTGACCACGCTCAGCGCCTCGACCGGCTATCCGCTGCTGGGCACGGCCCTGCTGGTGGTCGGCGTGGGCGCCGGCTTCTCCTTCACGGTGACCGCCGACGTGATCCTGGCCGGCGTCCCCAAGGAGCAGGCGGGCGCGGCCTCCGCGGTCTCCGAGACGGCGTACGAACTCGGCGCGGCCCTGGGCATCGCCCTGCTCGGCTCGATCGTGACCGCCGCCTACCGCGGCTTCACCGGCCCGGCCGGCACCCCGCCCCAGGCGCACGAGTCACTGGGCGGCGCGGTCCAGGCGGCGCGGGCCCTCCCGCACGACCAGGCCGAGGCGATGCTCACCGCGGCCCAGGACGCCTTCGTCCACGGCCTCCACCTGGCCTCGGGCGCGGGAGCGGTCGTCCTACTGGCGGCATCGGCAGCGGCCTGGACCCTCCTGAAGGGCCAGAAGCTCTGAGGACTCCCCCAGGAGGAGCGCCCCGAAAGGGGCGCGGGGAACTGCGCGCCCGGCCACGACGGCACCGCACCGGACAGAAGACACGCGCCCCTACGGCGCAGGCACCGCCACGAAGGCGAAAGGCTTACGCGGCCTTCGCCTTCGTGGCGTACATGTCCACGTACTCCTGCCCGGACAAGTGCATGACCTCCGCCATCACGGAGTCCGTCACCGCCCGCAGCACGTACCGGTCCCGGTCCATACCCTCGTACCGGGAGAACTCCATCGGCTCGCCGAACCGCACCGTCACCTTGCCCGGCCGCGGCAGCCCCGCGCCGCCCGGCTGGAGCTTGTCCGTGCCGATCATCGCGAACGGCACGACCGGCGCCCCGGTCATCAGGGTGAGCCGGGCGATGCCGGTGCGGCCGCGGTAGAGGCGGCCGTCGGGGGAGCGGGTGCCCTCGGGGTAGATGCCGAAGATCTTGTTCTCCTCCAGGATCCGGCGCCCCGTCATCAGCGCCGCCACCCCGCCCCGGCCGCCGTCGCGGTCGACCGGGACCATGCCGACGCCGGTGAAGAACCAGGCCATCAGCCGGCCCTTGAAGCCCTTGCCGGTGACGTACTCGTCCTTGCCGATGAAGAAGACCTGCCGGTCGCAGACCAGCGGCAGGATCATCGAGTCGATGAACGTGAGGTGGTTGCCCGCGAGGATGACCGGACCGTCGCCGGGAATGCGCTCCGCGCCCTCCACTCGCAGGCGGAACATCAGGCGGATGATCGGACCGAGCACTGCCTTGATGAGCGCGAAGCGGGACAACGGGCCCTCCGGTGTCAAGGGATTGTCTGAGGATCGGTATGAGTCTGTGCAGGTGAGGACGATACTCGCGGCCCGGGCCCGAACGCACATCGGGCTCACCACCTCTTACGTACCGTTGACCTACGTTTACCTGCGCCAAGGCGTCGGCGCACCCCGGTGACCGGCGTACGGCGATGTGACACAGGTCGCGCTCCGCCGCCGCGGCGACGGGCGCTCCGCCGGCCGGCGGGGACCGCGGCGGCCACGGGACGCGGCCGTGCGGCGGCCCGCGATCCGGCCACCCGATGCGACTTCCCCGGGTACGGAGAGTCATGCCGACGGTCCGTCAGCCCGCCGCCCCCGTACGACATCCGGCGTCACCCGGCTGTTCCGCACGCGGTCTCCCGTCCGTCACGCGCACACACCTACGATCGGCGCTCACCGACGACGAGAGAGCAGGAGGCGGTCATGGCGACGCTGCAGCCGGACGAGCGGGGCGGCACGCGGGAGTCCGACGAGCGGGGCATACCGGCGCTCAGCGGCGCGCAGGGGCGCGCGACCGGACGCCGGGCGCTGCTGGGCGCGGCGGTGCTCGGGGCCGGCGGC
>NZ_BAABKC010000069.1:0-16935 GCF_039543625.1 Streptomyces similanensis
CCGGCGCCCGGCGCCCGCCGCCCGGCGCGGGTCCGGACCGGCACAAGGGAGCACAAGGGAAGGGTGACAATGGAGGGGTGACCGAGTCCGAGGCGATACCCGTGACCCGCGCCGTCGACCACGGGACGGCCAAGCTGATGCCCGACGTCGACCGCGACCGGGCCTGGCTGCTCACCGTGGACGGCGCGCCGCAGTCCTACGTCGACCTCGACGCGCCCACCCACCTGGAGTTCGAGTACACGCGTCGGCTCGGGCACGTCCTGGACACGCTCGCCGCGCCGGGCCGCCCGCTGGACGTG
Source organism: Streptomyces similanensis (assembly GCF_039543625.1). NCBI lineage: Bacteria > Bacillati > Actinomycetota > Actinomycetes > Kitasatosporales > Streptomycetaceae > Streptomyces > Streptomyces similanensis. The sequence continues at coordinate 300 of NZ_BAABKC010000069.1, forward strand.
CTGCACCTGGGCGGCGGCGCGCTTACCCTGCCCCGCTACGTCGCCGCGACCCGCCCCGGCTCGCACCAGGACGTCGTGGAGGCCGACCGGGGCCTGCTCGGGCTGGTCGCGGAGCACCTGCCGCTGCCGGACGGCGCCGCCGTCGCGCTGCACGCCGCCGACGCCCGCGCCTGGCTGGAGGCGGCTCCGGCCGACTCGGCGGACGTGCTGATCGCCGATGTCTTCGGCGGCTCCCGCATCCCGGCCCATCTGACGACGCTGGCCTACGCCCGCGAGGCGGAGCGGGTGCTGCGCCCCGACGGCGTCTACCTCGCCAACCTCGCCGACGCCGCGCCCTTCGCCTTCCTGCGCTCCCAACTCGCCACGTTCGCCGCGGTCTTCGCCGAGCTGGCGCTGATCGCGGAGCCGGGCGTGCTGAGGGGGCGCCGGTTCGGCAACGCGGTGCTGGTCGCGGCGCACCGCCCCCTCGACACGGCCGCGCTGGCCCGGCTCACCGCCGCCGACGCCTTTCCCGCCCGGGTCGAACACGGCGCCGCGCTGCGGGAGTTCACCGGCGGTGCGGCGCCCGTGCGGGACGCGGACGCGGTGGCGTCGCCGGAGCCGCCGGGCGGGGCGTTCGGGATCGGCTGACCCCGCCCGCTCCGGCGGCCGTCGCGGGGCGGCGGTCAGCCGGTCGGGTCGCCGTGCACCCGGACCGTGCTGAGGATCTTCATGACGGTCGCCTCGGGGATCTCGTTCTTGACGCCCTTCGCCGCGAAGAGGGTCCAGGAGACGAAGTCGCCCTGCGAGTTCTTGAAGGCGAAGGTGGTCGCCTTGCCGTCGCTGTCGCACTTGTGCTTCTTCGGCACACCGGAGGTGTAGGAGGTCGCGACGCTGCCCGTCACCCCGGACTTGGTGGTGTAGGGCGTGGCCTTGCCGACCTTCAGGTACTTCTTGGACGCGTCGGTCTGGTCGGTGAAGCCGCCGAAGGCGAAGGCGGCGGCGTCGCCGCGGGCGATGCTCGCGGTGTCCTTGCCGCCGTTCTCGCCCTTGGTGCCGCCGGCCGCCAGCGACGACGAGTCGAGGTGCCCGTCCTTGTCGTCGTCCGACGTGCACCAGTTCTTCTGGAGGTAGGCCGGCGCGGAGAAGCCGATGTACGGGTCGCCGGTCTTCTTGTCCTCGAAGAAGGTCGACCAGCCGGGCGAGGCCACCTCCCAGTCGGCGGGCACGTCGAACGCCGTGCCGTGCTTGGGATTGACGACGACCTTCCAGCCGGGGACCGTCGGCTTCTCGGTCTCGTTGCCGCGCGGGTTGTCCTCCGGGGCGGAGGAGGCCGGGCCCGGGTCGCCGGAGGCCGACTGCGACGCCGTCGCGGACCGGCTCGCCTTCGGGTCGCTCTTGTCGTCGGCCTTGTCGTCCTTCTTGCCGCCGAGCACCAGGAAACCGGTCACGCCCGCGGCCACCACCACGGCCGTCGCGGCGATGATCGCGACGAGCTTCGTCCGGTTCTTGCCGCCGCCCCCGCCGCCCCCGCCTCCGCTGCCGGGCGGCTGCGGTATGCCGGCGGGAGCCGGGGTGCCCCACTGCGGCGTGGGCGGCTGCTGCCCGTAGGGGCCGGGCTGCTGGTAGCCGGGCTGCTGATAGGGATTCGGCTGCTGGTAACCCGGCTGCTGATACGGGTTGTTCTGCGGGTTCTGCTCGCCCCCGGGCGGCTGCTGTCCTGGCCACATGGGCAGTAACCCTAGTGGCGCGGGGGCACGATTCGGTCACCGGTCCTTGTCAGGGACGTACCAGAAAGGCGGGGGTGGGGTGCGGATCACTCTGGCCAGCTCGATCTACTCGTGAGTAACATCTGGGTCATGAGCGCAGAACAGATGACGATCGGCGAGCTGCTCGCCGCCACGGTGCCCATGGTCCGCACCCTGAAGCTGGAGTACCTGGAGACCACGCCGGAGCGGGCGGTGCTGTCCCTGCCGGACCAGGAGGAGTACCGCAACCACGTAGGCGGGCCGCACGCCGGAGCGATGTTCACGCTCGGCGAGTCGGCCAGCGGCGCGGTCGTCCTCGCGGCCTTCGGCGACCAGCTCTCGCGGGCGGTGCCGCTGCCGGTGGACGCGCGGATCGCCTTCAAGAAGGTCGCCCTCGGCCCGGTCAAGGCCACCGCGACCCTGGACCGCCCCATCGCCGAGGTCGTCGCCGAGCTGGACGAGGGCCGCCGCCCCGAGTTCCCGGTCACCGTCCGGATCCAGCGCGAGGACGGCGCGGTGACCAGTGAAATGACGGTGGTGTGGACGCTGCGCCCCAACAACTGATGGGCCGGGGCCTGGAAGCCTGAGATTCGTCGGGGGCCGGGTCACGCGGCGACGCGCCGGCCCGGCGCCTTCTCCGCGGCGTCCGCCGTCGCGACGAACTCCCGGAGCCAGGACAGGAACGCGGGGCCGAGGCCAGGGCGGGCGCAGGCCAGGCGGACGACCGTGCGCAGGTAGTCCGCCTTGTCGCCGGTGTCGTAGCGCAGGCCGTCGAACACGACGCCGTGCACCGTGCCGGACGCGGCGAGTTCCTGGAGGGCGTCGGTCAGCTGGATCTCGCCGCCGCGGCCGGGCGGGGTGCGGTCCAGGACGTCGAACACGCCGGGATCCAGGACGTACCGGCCGATCACGGCGTACCCGCTCGGCGCCTCCTCGCGCGCCGGCTTCTCGACCAGGCCGGTGACGCGGACGACGCCTTCCTCGCCGGTCGCCTCGACCGCCGCGCAGCCGTAGAGGTGGATCTGCGCCGGGTCGACCTCCATCAGGGCGACCACACTGCCCGCGTACCGCTCGCGGACCTCCAGCATCCGGCGCAGCAGGGTCTCGCGCGGGTCGATGAGGTCGTCGCCGAGCAGCACCGCGAACGGCTGGTCGCCCACGTGGTGGCGGGCGCAGTGGACGGCGTGCCCGAGGCCGAGCGGGTCGCGCTGGCGGATGTGGTGGATCGCGGCGAGGCGCGCGGGGTCGCGCACGGCGTCCAGCCGCACGGCGTCGCCCTTGGCCGCCAGCGCCTGCTCCAGCTCGAAGGCCTGGTCGAAGTGGTCCTCGATGGCCCGCTTGTGCCGTCCGGTGACCATCAGGATGTCGTCGAGCCCGGCCGCCGCCGCCTCCTCGACCACGTACTGGATGGCCGGCTTGTCGACCACGGGCAGCATCTCCTTGGGCGTCGCCTTCGTCGCCGGCAGGAACCGGGTGCCGAGTCCGGCCGCCGGGACCACCGCCTTGCGGACGGGGCCGGCGGCACGGGCCGCACGGGCCGGGGCGGACGCCGGGCGCGGCGAAGGTGTGGACGTGGCCGGGGAAGGGGCCGCGGGCGTGGACGCGACCGCGGCGCTGGGTGCGGAGTCGATCATGCGGTCATGCTGGCCCACGGGGATGAGAGCGAGCCCGGAAGGACATGGGAGCCCGCTGTGTGCGGGAAGCCGGCGGGCTCCGACCTACGGAATTCAACGGAAAAGGTTGTGGATACTCGCGGTAACTCCCGGAGCGTTTCCGCGTATTGGCGTACGAGGTTTTCGAACTTCTTGTTTCCGGTGAGTAACGTGTGCGAAAGTGAGCCACCTCGCGGGGAGAGACGACGGCCGGCCTCCCTTTCCCGGCCGCGTGCGCGTTCCTCGCGAACTCGCTTTCCCCGAGGACGCATTCCGTGCGCCGTCCCGCGGCCTGGAAGGAAATGGTCCCGTGCGATCACCTCACCCTCCGCCTCCGCCCCGTCCGCCCCGGCCCGCGGCCGCACCGGCCGAGTCCGACCACCGGCTCGTCGCCCGCCTGCGGGAGTCCGGCGGCGGACCCGACGGCGGGCATCACGCCGTCGCGCTGCTGCTCGCCCGGCACTGGCGGGCGACCTACGACTACGCCGTCGTCTGCCTGGGCGCGCCGGGCGGCTCGGCCGCGATGGTGGCCACGGCCGCCTTCCGCCGGGTCCTGCGCGGGCCGGCCGGCGGCACGTCCGGCGGCGCGGCCGGCGGTACGAGGGACGGCGCGGCCGGCCGCGCGCTGCGGCCGCGGCTTCTGGTCGCCGTGCGGGAGACCGTACGGCAGTGGGCCGCCGACGACGCGGCCTGCGCCGTGCTGCCCGAATTGCGCAGGCCCTCCGGCGGCCGCGGACTGCGCGCGGTGCCGTCCCCGACACCCGAAAGGCGGCGGCTGGCCGAACGGGCGTTCCACGATCTTCCCGGCGCTTTCCAATGCCTGTTGTGGCACACCGAGGCGGAGGCCGATCCCCTAACCGTACCGGCCGGTCTGCTGGCCATGGACCCGAAAACCGCCGCGGGCCTGCGGGAACGTGCCCGGGAGCAATTCCGCGCCGGCTGTCTGCGCGCCCACCGGGAACTCGCGCCGACCGGGGAATGCCGAATCCTCGGCCCGCTCCTGCTCGACGTCCCCGCGTCGAGGGGCGGAGCGCTGCCGCCCGGTGCGCGGCGGCATCTGCGGGAGTGCCGCCACTGCGCGCACGCCGCCGAGCAGTTCGGCTGCTTCGACGGCGGCCTCGACGTCCTGCTCGCCGAGGCCGTCCTCGGCTGGGGCGCCCGCCGCTACCTCGACTCCCGTACGGCGCGCGGCGTCTCGGGCGCCGGGGGAGGGGCGGACGGCGGGCGGTCCGCAAGCGGCGCGAGGGGGTTCGGGGGAGCCGGGAGCGGCGGCTCGGGCGGTGCGGGCGGGTCCGTCGGGCGCGGCCGCGCCGCGGAGCAGTGGCGCGGGCACCGGACGGCGGTGGCGGTGGGCGCGGGACTGGCGTCCCTGGTGCTGCTCACCGGCGTCCCGACGGCCGGCCCGGGCGGCGACGACCGGTGGGCGCCCGCCGCCCGGACCGCCTGGAGCGTGCCCGGCGGCGGCCCCGCCGCCCGGCGGGGCACGGCCGGGACCGCGTCCCCGGTCCGCTCCGGCCCGGCGGGTCCGGCCCCGGCCGCGGGCGTCCGGCCGGTGGCCGGATCGCGGTGACGGCCGGTTCGGCGGCGGGCGGCCCGGCGGAGCCGAACCGGTAGGCTTTTCGGTAGGGCGCCTCCGCGCCCGGAACGCACGGGCGCGAAACGGGGAGGACCGGCGGTGCACGTCCAGGAGTGGCTCGACACGGTACCGGCGGCGGCCGTGTACGCCGTGGTGGCACTGGTCATCGGTCTGGAGAGCCTGGGCATCCCGCTGCCCGGCGAGATCATCCTCGTCTCCGCCGCGCTGATGTCCTCCCAGAACTCGGACATCAACCCCGTCGTGCTCGGCGCCTGCGCCGTCGTCGGCGCGGTGGTCGGCGACTCGATCGGCTACGCCATCGGCCGCAAGGGCGGCAGACCGCTGCTCGCCTGGCTCGGCCGGAAGTTCCCGAGGCACTTCAGCGAGGGCCATGTCGCCACCGCCGAACGGTCCTTCGAGAAGTGGGGCATGTGGGCCGTGTTCTTCGGCCGCTTCGTCGCCCTGCTGCGCATCTTCGCCGGCCCGCTCGCGGGCGTGCTGCACATGCCGTACTGGAAGTTCCTGATCGCCAACGTCCTCGGCGGCCTCTGCTGGGCGGGCGGCACCACGGCCGTCATCTACTACGTGGGTGTCGTGGCCGAGTCCTGGCTGAAGAAGTTCTCCTACCTCGGCCTGGTCGTCGCCGTGCTGATCGGTCTCGGCTCGATGCTGGTGATCAAGCGCAAGGCGAAGAAGGCGCAGGCCGAGCGCCAGGTGTCCGAGGAACCGGAGCCGGTGCCCGCGGGGGAGTGAGCGGGAGCGCCTCCCCAGCGCTCCCAGCGCCTCCGGGCACCCCGCCGGCTCCGTCGGGCCCCGCCGGCTCCGTCGGGCCCCGCCGGCTCCGTCAGGCCCCGCCGGACCCGCTACTTCTCGTGCACCTCGCGGTGCGCCGTGGCCAGCTCCGCGTACATCGTGCCGTTCAGCGTGATCCCCTGGCGCTCCTCGTCCGTCAGCTCCCGCCGGACCTTGGCCGGCACCCCGGCCACCAGCGAACCCGGCGGCACCCGCATCCCCTGCGGCACCAAGGCCTGCGCGGCCACCAGCGAACCCGCGCCGATCACCGCGCCGTTCAGCACCGTCGCGCCCATCCCGATCAGGCAGTCGTCCTCGACCGTCGCGCCGTGCACCACCGCGTTGTGCCCGATGGAGACCCGCTCGCCCACGGTGACCGGGAACCCCGGGTCGGCGTGCAGCGTGCAGTTGTCCTGCACGTTGCTGTCCGCGCCGACGGCGATCCGCTCGACGTCGCCGCGCAGCACCGCGCCGTACCAGACACTCGCGCCCGCGCCCAGCGTCACGTCACCGATCACCGTGGCCGTGGGCGCCGTGAACGCCCGCTCGTCCACCTGCGGTTCCCGGCCGCCGATGCCCGTGATCAGCGCTTTGTGCGTCATGCTCGTCCTGCCTTTCCGCGCGGGGGGAGGCCCCGGTCTCCCGGAACCGTACGTCATCCGGTGGGGTGAAGATCACAGGTGTCCGGCCGCTCGGGCGCGTGCGGGGCTGAGTACGGTGAGCGGGTGCCCAAGTCCAAGAACACGTTCTCGTCCTGGCGGCGCGGCCTCGCGCAGCGCGCCGTCCACGCGGCGTGGGCGTGGGCGCAGCGCACGGGTTCGGTCACGGCCGAACACCCCGGCAGGCTCCGCTTCGGGGCGCTCGGCGAGGGGACCAGGCTCGCCTTCCCGCTCGGCACCGTCTTCGGCGAGCCGTGGATCCGTCTCGGCGCGTACTGCATCATCGGCGAGCGGGTCACGCTGACCGCGGGCCTGATGCCCGACCTGGACCTCGGCCCGGACCCGATCCTGCGCATCGGCGACGGCGTCGTCCTCGGCCGCGGCAGCCACGTCATCGCCGACACCACGGTCACCATCGGCAGCGACTGCTACTTCGGTCCGTACGTCTACGTCACCTCCACCAACCACTCCTACGACGACCCCCACCAGCCCATCGGCAAGCAGTGGCCGCGCATGGAGCCGGTGGAGATCGGCCCCGGCTGCTGGATCGGCACCGGCGCGGTGATCCTGCCCGGCGCGCGGATCGGCCGGAACGTGGTGGTCGCCGCCGGCGCCGTGGTCCGCGGCGAGGTGCCCGACCACGCCGTCGTCGCGGGGGCGCCGGCCCGGGTCGTACGCCGCTGGACGCCCGCCGAGGGCTGGCAGCCGCCGCTGCGGACCCCGGCCCCGGTGCCGATACCGGACGGTGTGACACCGGACCAGCTGGTGGCCGTGGCCGGACTGGACGACGAGACCGTCGCCCGCCTCGCGGACCTGGACGACGAGAGCGCCGCCCGCCCGGCCGCCTCCTGACGCCGGTCGCCTTCCTCGCGCAGGCCGCGCCACTCCGCCGGGTCTCCGCTCCGTTCCGGCGCCGCCCCGGTCAGCCCGTCGCCAGCAGCAGTGTGCCCAGCAGTGCCAGTCCCGCGCCCGCCGCCTGGACCGCGCGGAGCCGTTCGCTGAGGAAGCCCCGGGCGGCCAGCGCGGTCACCACCGGGTAGAGCGAGGCCAGCACGGCGGCGACGGTGACCGGACCGTGCTGCGCGGCGACCGCGTACGTGCCGTTGGCCGCGACGTCGGCGAGGCCGACGAAGGCGAACGCCGGCACGGCCGCCCACCGCAGGCCGCCCGGCGGCAGCACCTCGCCGCCCCGCCGCGCGGACGCGTACAGCGCCGCCCCGCCCGCCGCCACATTGGTCACGCGCTGCACGAAGAGCGCGAGGAAGAGGCCGGGCACGGTGGTAGAAGCCTCGGCGATCAGCGCGAACACCGTGCCGAAGCCGAGCGCCGCGACGAGCGTCAGCCCGATCGTCCGGCGCTGCACGGCGGCGCCCCCCAGCCGCGGGCCGCCCGCGAGCACGACGCCGCCGACGGCGACCGCGATGCCCGCGACCTGGAGCAGTCCCGGCCGCTCCCCGAGCACCAGGCCGACCCCGATGGGCACCGCCACGCTCAGCGTCGCCAGCGGCGACACCACGCCCATCGGGCCGAGCGCGAGCGCCTTGTAGAAGGAGAGCATCGCCACCGGCCCGACCAGCCCCGCCGCGACGGCGAACCACAGCCGCGGGCCTGCCTCGCCCCAGGCGCCGGTGGCCGCCACGATCACGCCGAGCACCAGCGCGGCGATCGACTGGGAGACCACGACCACCGTGAGGGCCGGGTTGCGGCGTGTGAGCAGCCCGCCGCCGAAGTCGGCCAGTCCCCACAGGAGGCTGGTGGCCAGGGCGAAGAATGCTGTCACGGGACGCCTCGCAGTACAGTTCGGTGAACGATCGGGTGCAACCCACCGTAGTTCAGCAAAGTGAACTCTGTCATCCAGAATATTGGACGGAATGTGTCGGACCTCGACCTGCTGACCCAGTCCCTGGCGCGCAACGTCAAACGCTGGCGCACCGAGCGCGGCTTCACCCTGGACACGCTCGCCGCCCGCGCGGCGGTCAGCCGCGGCATGCTCATCCAGATCGAGCAGGCCCGCACCAACCCCAGCCTCGGTACCGTGGTCAAGATCGGCGACGCGCTCGGCGTCAGCATCACCACGCTGCTCGACTACGAGCAGGGCCCCAGGGTCCGCATCGTCCCCGCCGACCAGGCCGTCCGGCTCTGGCACACCGACGCCGGCAGCTACAACCGGCTCCTGGCGGGCGCCGAGGCGCCGGGCCCGCTGGAGATGTGGGAGTGGCGGCTGATGCCCGGCGAGGGCAGCCCCTCCGACCCGCACCCCGGCGGAACGGTCGAACTGGTGCACGTCACGGCGGGCGAGCTGACGCTCACGGTCGACGGGGCCGACTACCGCGTGCCCGAGGGCGCGAGCGCCTCCTTCGAGGCCAACGCCCCGCACGCCTACGCCAACACCGGGGAGGCGCCGATGGAAATGATCATGACGGTCTCGGTGCCGCCCGTGCACTGAGACGCCCCGACGGGCCCCGCCGCGCGGCTGTTAGCGTGCCCGCATGCGCGCACCCATCGGAGACTTCCAGCAGGCCGCCGCCGCTCCCGACTCCCTCGACGAACTGGTCCGCCCGGTCGCCGAGGCCGTACGCCACTGGCGTGGCAGCGTCCCCGCCGAGCAGATCGTCTACGTCGACACCGACCCGCAGTGGGCGGACACCGCGACCTTCGTCGAGCACTACGGCCGCGAGCTGCTGGAGCAGTCGGCGAACTGCGTGGTGGTGGCCGGCAAGCGTGGCGGTGAGTCCCGGCTGGCCGCCTGCCTCGTGCTCTCCACCACCCGCGTCGACGTCAACGGCGTCGTGCGCCGCCAACTCGACGCCCGCAAGGCGTCGTTCGCGTCCATGGACGTGGCCACCGGGGAGACCGGCATGGAGTACGGCGGCATCACCCCGATCGGCCTCCCCGAGGAGTGGCCCGTCCTGGTCGACTCCGCCGTGGTCGACCTGCCCTACGTCCTCGTCGGCAGCGGCCGGCGCCGCGGCAAGCTCCTGGTGCCGGGCAAGGCGTTCGCGGAGCTGCCGGGGGCCGTGGTGCTGGACGGACTCGGCGTCTGACCCGGGGGGAGAGGCCGGCCGGACGGCACCTAGGGCAGCCGGGGGATCTCGATCGCCGGGCAGCGGTCCATGACCATGTCGAGGCCCGCCGCCCGGGTCCGCTCGCAGGCGGCCTCGTCGATCACGCCCAGCTGGAACCAGACCGCCTTCGCGCCCTTGGCGACCGCCTCGTCGGCGACCGCGCCGGCCAGCTCGCCGTTGACGAAGACGTCGACCACGTCCACGTCGAAGGGGATGTCCGCCAGCGACGCGTAGCCCTGCTCGCCGTGCACGGTCTCCGCCTTCGGGTGCACCGGGACGACGCGCTTGCCGAACCGCTGGAGCACCTCGGCCACCCCGTAGGCGGCGCGGCCGCGGTTGGACGACAGGCCCACCACGGCCCAGGTGTCGCCGAGTTCGGTCAGGATCTTGCGCACCGTCGCCGTGTCGCCGTACCCCACAGGTCTCTCCTCGCGTCTCGTCACCGCTCGTCCTTGGGGCAACAGCGGGCCGGGCCGGGCGATTCCCCGCCCGCGGCCCGCCCCGCATAGACATCTCAGGGAGCTAAGAAGTCAAGCTGGCTCCTCGGCAGTCGGCTTGTAGGCCAGGAAACTGGCGAACTTCCAGTTCAGTTCCTCATCGCGTTCCTGCACCAACTGAGCGGTGATGGTGAACCCTGCCTCGCTCACCAGCTCAGCGATCTGGTGTGTGGTCAGCCGATACGACGCGTAGGACACAGGGTGGCCGCCATAGCCGTGTGTCGGACGCCGGTGCTCACCGGTGCCTACGTGGCCAGCGAGGAGGAGATGCCCGCCAGGTGCCAGGGTGCGGTGGAACTCGGCGAACACGACCGGCAGCAGCTCCGGAGGCGTGTGGTGGGTGGAGTAGTAGGCCAGGATGCCGCCGAGCGTGTCGTCTTCAATCTCCAACGCGGTCATGGAACCCACGGAGAAGCGCAGGTCCGGATAGCTAATTCGGGCCAGTTCGATCATCTTTGGGGACACATCGATGCCGAATGCAGAGACTCCGAGTCCTGCCATGTGCGCCGTCACCCTTCCGGGTCCACAGCCCAGGTCAGCGACCGGTCCTCGGTCGGATGCCTGCACCAGTTCGGCGAAGGCGGTCAGCATCGAGCGTGACAATGGGTCCAGCTCAGACGGGGTCTTGACAAGGGCGGAGTAGTCGTCGGCCACGGTGTCGTATGACTCCCGGACCGCGGCGAGGTAGGAAGGCTCAGTCACGCGGTGAATCTAGACGGGTGCACTGACAGTGCTTGTGACCGATGGCCGGCTCAAGCAGGTGCTTGAGCGAGTGGCGCGAAAGCGTGTTGTTCGTCGAAGTGTTGCCGGGTCTGGAGGCAGTGGTGGAGCTGGCCGAAAAAGCGGTTGAGCAGGTGGCGCTGGGCGGCGTTGTGCCAGTCTCCGTACTCGCGTCGGCGCCGGTAGTGGGCGTTGGCGCCGGGCGAGGCCTGGAGGGCTGAGAAGCCCAGAGGAAGCCGGCGTGCATGAGCCGGTTGTTCTTTACGAAGCGGCGGCCGACGTAGCGTTTCTTGCCGGATGCGCGGGTGATGGGGGCGGAGCCGGCGTAGGACTTGAGCGCTCTGGCGTCGGCGAAGCGGGTCCGGTCGTCGCCGATCTCGGCGAGGACACGGGCTGCGAGCTGGGGACCGAGTCCGGGGAAACTGAGCAGGATCTCGCTGTCAGCGTGCTGTTGGAAGGCGACTTCGGTGGCTGTAGCGAGGTCGTCCGCGGTCTGGCAGGTGGCGTCCAGCTGCTTGAACAGGGCGAGCAGCTGCTGACCGAAGGCGTCTTCGACGGCCGGGAGGTGGTGGGCGTACTCGGCGCGGAAGGCGCTCCGCAGGCTTTCGGCCTCGGTGCCGAAGGACTGGGTGCGTCCGCCGCGTTTGAGGGCGGCCCGGAGTTGGGCGAGGGTGAGCCGGGCAGCCTTCGCCGTGGTCGGCGCCACAGTGAGGATGACTCGGGCGTCTGCCCTGGTCAGGCCGCCTTCCTTGCCTTGGAAGGCGTGCAGAGCGGCGGGGAAGTACTGGCGAAGCAGGGAACGGACCTGGTTGGCGACCTGCTGGCGGCTCCAGACGGCGTCCTGCTGGGCGCGGGCCAGCACCGCGATGGCTTGGGCGAGTTCGCTGTCGGCGGGCAGTGGCCGGTGGGCATGCATGTCGGTGCGCAGGATGTTCGCCAGGACCAGGGCGTCGCCGGGGTCGGACTTCTTGTGGCTGACGCCGTGGCGATCACGGTAGCGGGCGGCGGCGAGCGGGTTGATCGCGAAGACCTGGCGGCTGCCGGTGCGCAGGGCGGGTCACGAGCACATGCGGGTCACGCGGCGCTCTAATCCCAGGACTCACAGGTCCGCCATCTCAGTGTCCGTTCGCGACACCAGCGCACCCCAGGGGCTCGGTCTTTCGCAGAGCTCACGGGCTCGTGGATGGAAGCAAGAGGTCGACCCTGGAGCGGGCTCGCGCCGTGACAGTCAACGTCCGGCCGGTCGCCGTGAATTTCGCGGTGGTCACGGAGACACCGGGATGCGCCGCTCTTGACAGAGGCCTCGAAAGGCCCGGGGAAACGGAGGCATCAGCCCGGTGCCCGCGACATCATCGCGCGGCACGGATGGCGGTGGGTTCCGTGGCGGTGCCGAAGGCGCCGGGTCTCGCCGCTCAATGCGAAGGCCTCTGGGGCCAGGCGGCACCATTCTCAGAGCGGTTCTCCAGGACCAAGAGGGCCGAAGGCGTTCCGCCGTCCGTCGCAAGCCGCCCGTCGGCCCCTTGTGGGGACCAGACCGAGCCGCTTACACCCTGGATTAGGCTGGCCCGATGCAGGACGAGTACCGCACGGTCGCCCACCCGGGTGTGCACGAGACCGAGATCAACCGCTCCCGCTTCCTGTGCGCCCTCGCCCCGGCGGCCACCGAACAGGAGGCCCAGGAGTTCGTCGCGGCCGTCCGCAGGGAGCACGCCGACGCCACCCACAACTGCTGGGCCTACGTCATCGGCGCCGACGCCGGCGTCCAGAAGGCCAGCGACGACGGCGAGCCCGGCGGCACCGCCGGGGCGCCCATGCTCCAGATGCTGCTGCGCCGCGACATGCGGTACGTCGTCGCCGTCGTCACCCGCTACTACGGCGGGGTCAAGCTCGGCGCGGGCGGTCTCATCCGGGCCTACGGCGGCGCGGTCGGCGAGGCCCTGGACGCGCTCGGTACCCGGACCCGCCGCCGCTTCCGCCTCGCCACGGTGACCGTCGACCACCAGCGGGCCGGCAAGGTGCAGAACGACCTGCGGGCCACCGGCCGGGAGGTGCGCGACGTGCGCTACGGCGAGTCGGTCGCCATCGAGATCGGTCTGCCGGACGCCGACGTCGACGCCTTCCGCGCCTGGCTGGCCGACGCGACCGCCGGAAGCGCCGCGCTCGACCTGGGCGGCGAGGCGTACGGCGACGCGTGAAAGCTCACGCGACAGAACGGGCATTCACTGAACAATCAGGGCAATCAGTGCCGTCCGTGGCGGGGGACGCGGGAACGGCCGCCCGTGCTGTCGGACCCGGCCGTTAGTCTTCGGGAATCATGAGGCTGCTGCACACTTCCGACTGGCATCTGGGCCGGTCGTTCCACCGGGTGAGCATGCTGGACGCCCAGGCCGCCTTCCTCGGCCATCTCGCGGCGACCGTGCGCGAACGCGACGTCGACGCCGTGGTCGTCTCCGGAGACGTGTACGACCGCGCCGTGCCCCCGCTGGCCGCCGTCGAACTGTTCGACGACGCCCTGCACCGCCTCGCCGGCCTCGGCGTGCCCACCGTGATGATCTCCGGCAACCACGACTCCGCCCGCCGGCTCGGCGTCGGCGCCGGGCTGATCGACCGCGCGGGCATCCACCTGCGCACCGAGCCGGCGGCCTGCGCCACCCCGGTGGTGCTGGCCGACGCGCACGGCGACGTCGCCTTCTACGGGCTGCCCTACCTCGAACCGGCCCTCGTGAAGGACGCGTTCGGGGTCGAGAAGGCGGGCCACGAGCAGGTGCTCGCCGCCGCCATGGACCGGGTGCGCGCCGACCTCGCCACGCGGCCGCGCTCCACCCGCTCGGTCGTCCTCGCGCACGCCTTCGTCACCGGCGGCGAGGCCAGCGACAGCGAGCGGGACATCACCGTCGGCGGAGTGGCCGCCGTCCCCGCAGGCGTCTTCGACGGCGTCGACTACGCCGCCCTCGGCCATCTGCACGGCTGCCAGACCATCACCGAGCGCGTGCGCTACTCCGGCTCCCCGCTGCCGTACTCCTTCTCCGAGGCCGCGCACCGCAAGAGCGTGTGGATCGTCGACCTGGACGCCGACGGCTCGGTCACCGCCGAACGCGTCGACTGCCCGGTGCCGCGCCCGCTGGCCCGCCTCCGCGGCGCCCTGCAGGACCTGCTCGCCGACCCGGCGCTCGACCCCCACCGGGAGGCGTGGGTGGAGGCCACGCTCACCGACCCGGTCCGGCCCGCCGACCCGATGGCCCGGCTCACCGAACGCTTCCCGCACACCCTCAGCCTGGTCTTCGACCCCGAGCGCGCCCCCGACGACCCGGACGTCTCCTACGCCCGCCGGCTCGCCGGCCGCGACGACCAGCAGATCGCCGAGGACTTCGTCGCCCATGTCCGCGGCGCCGGACCCGACGCGCACGAGCGGGACGTGCTGCGCGCGGCGTTCGACGCGGCCCGCCTGGAGGAACTGGACGACCTGGGCGAATCGGCGCACGAGGTGACGCGGTGAGCCCGCGACCGCGCACCCCGGCACGCGGTCGCGCCGCGCGCCCGGGCGTGGGCGGCGCCCCGACGGGGCCGTACGCGACGCGCTCGTACGAGACTCGGCCCTACGGGACTCGGCCGCACCATCAGGGAGGGGCGCAGTGAGGCTGCACCGGCTCGACGTCACCGCCTTCGGCCCCTTCGGCAGCCGCCAGAGCGTCGACTTCGACGCGCTGTCGGCCGCCGGGCTGTTCCTGCTGCACGGGCCGACCGGCGCCGGCAAGACCTCCGTGCTGGACGCCGTCTGCTACGCCCTGTACGGCTCCGTGCCCGGCGCCCGGCAGAACGGACAGGGGATCGCCCTGCGCAGCGACCACGCCGCCGCGGCCACCCGCACCGAGGTCGCCCTCGACCTGACCGTGGCCGGCCGCCGGCTGGAGATCACCCGGCAGCCGCCCTGGGAACGCCCCAAGCGGCGCGGCACGGGCACGACCGTCGACAAGGCGCAGACCTGGCTGCGCGAGTACGACGCGACGGCGGGCGCCTGGAAAGACCTCAGCCGCTCCCACCAGGAGATCGGCGAGGAGATCACCCAGCTGCTCGGCATGAGCCGGGAACAGTTCTGCCAGGTCGTGCTGCTGCCCCAGGGCGACTTCGCCCGCTTCCTGCGCGCCGACGCCGAGGCCCGCGGCAAGCTGCTCGGCCGCCTGTTCGACACCCGGCGCTTCGCCGAGGTCGAGAAGCGCCTCGCCGAACGCCGGCGCGCCACCGAGGCCCAGGTGCGCGAGGGCGACGCCGCGCTGCTCGCCGACGCGCACCGGATGCAGCAGGCGGCCGGCGACGCCATGGAACTGCCCGGCCTCGCCCCCGGCGACCCGGGCCTGGCCGAAGCGGTGCTGACCGCCGCGGCCGTCGCCCGCAGCACCGCCCGCGACCGGCTCACCGTCGCCCACTGCCGGCTCACCGCCGCCGAGACCGACCGGCTCGCCGCCGAACGCGCCCTGACCGGCGTACGCGAACTCGCCAGGCTCCAGAGCCGGTTCGCCGAGGCGCGCGAACGCGCCGAGCGGCTGGCGCAGCGGGCCGGCACGCACGAGGAGACCCGGACGCGGATGGAACGCGGCCGCAAGGCCGCGACCGTCGCACCCGCGCTGGAACTGCGGGAGGCCGCCGACGCCGAACACCGGCGCGCGGCCGGAGCCGAGGCGCACGCCCGCGCCCGGCTCCCGGACCGCTTCGCCGAGGCGGGCGCCGCCGGGCTCGCGGCCGCCGCCCGCCGCGCCGCCGAGGAACTCGGCTCGCTGGAGTCCGCCCGCCGCGCCGAACGCCGCCTGGCCGAGCTTCTCGCCGAACGCGCCGAGGCCGACGACCAGGAGCGCGCCGACGAGGACGCGCTCCAGGAGGCCGAGAGCTGGCTCGCCGGCTGGG
Source organism: Streptomyces similanensis (assembly GCF_039543625.1). Classification (NCBI taxonomy): domain Bacteria; kingdom Bacillati; phylum Actinomycetota; class Actinomycetes; order Kitasatosporales; family Streptomycetaceae; genus Streptomyces; species Streptomyces similanensis. The sequence goes on from NZ_BAABKC010000069.1 coordinate 15,887, forward strand.
AGACGGCCCGCACCGGCCTGCACAGCCGGATCGAGACCGCGCAGGAGGCGGCCGGCCGGGCCGAACAGCTCGCCGTACGGCGCGAACCCGCCCAGACCCGGCTGCGGGCCGCCCGCGACCGGGACCGGCTGACCGAGGAGAGCGACCGGGCACGGCAGCGCGCCCTCGCCTCCGGCGAGAAGTCCCTGGAGCTCAAGGAGCACTGGCTGCGGCTCAAGGAGCAGCGGCTGACCGGCATCGCCGCCGAACTGGCCGCGAACCTCGCCGACGGCGCGCCCTGCGCCGTCTGCGGCGCCACCGAGCATCCCGCGCCCGCCCGCAAGGTCGCCGGACACGTCGACCGCGAGACGGAGGAGCGCGCCCTCGCCGACCACCAGGCCGCCGAGCGCCGGCACGCCGAGGACGAGCGCCGCCTCGCCGCCCTGAGCGCGGAACTGGCCGCCGCGGCCGCCGAGGCCAGTGACGCCCCCGCCGAACGGCTCGCCGACGAGGCCGAGGAGCTGGACCGGCGGCTCGCGCGGGCGCGGCAGGACGCCTCCGCGCTGCACCCGGCCCAGCTGGAGCTGCGCGCCGCCGAGCAGGAGCGCGAACGCCGGCTCGCCGACCGCAGGCAGATCGAGCTGCACGCGGCCTCCCGGCTGGCCCGCCGCGAGGACCTGGACCGGCAGCGGACGGTCCTGGAGTCGGAGATCGCCGAAGCCCGCGGCGCCGCCCCCACGGTCGCCGCCCGGGCCGCCCAGCTGGAACGCCGGGCGGTCCTGCTGACCGCCGCCGCCGACGCGGCACGCGCCGCCGAGGAGAGCGCGGAGCGGCTCAAGGACGCCGACGGACGGCTCGCCGAGGCCGCCTTCCGGGCCGGCTTCGGCACCCCGCGGGACGCCGCCGCCGCGCTCCTGGACGACGGCGCCCACCGCGAGCTGCAACGCCGCCTCGACGCCTGGCAGGCGGAGGAGGCGGCGGTGCGCGCGGTGCTCGCCGAGGCGGACACCGTCGCCGCCGCGCAACGGCCGCCCGCCGACCTCGCCGCGGCCGGCGCCGCCGCCCTCCTC
>NZ_BAABKC010000070.1:0-85584 GCF_039543625.1 Streptomyces similanensis
GCCGCCGCCCCGGCCCCGGCGCCCGCCCGGCCCGCCGCCCCCACTCCACCTGGCGGCCGCCGCCCGTACGGGTCCTCAGGCTCGGCAGCCCCCGCCCGCGGCTGCGCCTGATCGCCGTGGCGCTCACCCTGGTGCTGCTGGTCTTCGTCGTCCGGCTGCTCCAGGTGCAGGCCGTGGACGCCGCCGCCTACGCCGCCAAGGCCGACGAGAACCGCTACGTCGTCCACACCATCGCCGCCGAGCGGGGCGGCATCACCGACCGCGACGGCGTGGCCCTCGCGGCCAGCGTGGACGCCGACGACATCACCGCCGACCCCACCATGTTCACCCGGGAGACGCTGAAGACCGGCGACGGTCCCGAGCAGGCCGCTGCCCTGCTCGCCCCGATCCTCGGGCAGGACCAGGCCGGCCTGGTCAGGAAGCTGAAGACGCGCAACACCCGCTACGTCCTGCTGGCCCGCCGGCAGACCCCGCAGGTGTGGAAGCAGATCAAGGACCTGAAGGCCGCCCTCACCAAGAAGGCGCAGAGCGACAAGAGCACGGTCAACGTCCTCGCCGGCGTCTTCTCCGACCCCAGCAGCAAGCGCGTCTACCCCAACGGCGACCTCGGCGCCGCCCTGCTCGGCTGGGTCAACTCCGAGGGCAAGGGCGGCGGCGGTATCGAACAGCAGCTCGACAAGGAGCTGTCCGGCAAGCCCGGCAAGATCCGCTACGCCCAGTCCGGCGGACGCGAGGTGCCCACGGCCGGCTCCACCCAGACGCCGGCGGTGCCCGGCTCCGACGTGGAGCTGACCATCGACCGCGACATCCAGTGGGCCGCCCAGAACGCCATCACCGAGCAGGTGCGCAAGTCCGAGGCGGACCGCGGCTACGTGATCGTCCAGGACACCCGCACCGGCGAGATCCTCGCCATGGCGAACTCCCCGGGCTTCGACCCCGGCGACCTCGCCCACGCCGACCCGGCCGCGCTCGGCAACGCCGCCGTCCAGGACGCCTTCGAGCCCGGCTCCACCGCCAAGCTCATGTCGATGGCCGCCGTCCTCCAGGAGAACGCGGCCACCCCGCTCACCCATGTCGTCGTGCCCAACCGGCTGCACCGCGGCGACCGGCTCTTCCACGACGACATCGACCACAAGACCTGGTACCTCACGCTCAACGGCGTCCTCGCCAAGTCCAGCAACATCGGCACCATCGAGGCCACCGGACAGCTCGGCAAGACCCAGGCCGAGGCCAACAAGGTCCTCTACTCCTACCTGCGCAAGTTCGGCATCGGCAGCTACACCGGCCTCGACTTCCCCGGCGAGACCAAGGGCATCCTCGCGCCGCCCGAGAAGTGGTCCACTTCGCAGCAGTACACGATCCCCTTCGGCCAGGGCGTCTCCATCAACGCCGTGCAGGCGGCCTCCGTCTACTCGACGATCGCCAACGGCGGGGTCCGGATCCAGCCGACCCTGGTGCGCGGCACCAAGAGCGCCGACGGCCACTTCACCCCGGCCCGGAAGCCCGCGACCAACCGCGTGGTGAGCGCCGGGACGGCCAAGGAACTCGCCCAGATGCTGGAGTCCGTGGTGGACGACGAACAGGGCACCGGCATGAAGGCGCGCATCCCCGGGTACCGGGTCGCGGGCAAGACGGGCACCGCCAACCGAGTGGATCCGGCCACCGGCAGATACCGCGGCTACACGTCGTCCTTCGCCGGCTTCGCGCCCGCCGACAACCCCCGCGTCACCGTCTACTGCGCGATCCAGAACGCCACCAGCGGCAACTACTACGGCGGCCAGATCTGCGGCCCCATCTACAAGCAGGTCATGGAGTTCGCGCTGAAGACCCTTCAGGTGCCGCCCACCGGGGCGAAGGCCGCGAGCCTGCCCGTGGACTTCAAGCCCTGACCCCGCCGCCCGGGCCGGTCCGCGCCGCCGCCGCTCACCGCGGCGCGGACCGCCCCGCCGCCGGGGCCCGTACGACCCGAACCACCCGCACGGAACCACCAGGAACCAGCCCGTGACAACGATCACCCCCGATCCCGGGAACCGTCCCCGCCCCCAGCCCTCACTTCGCTCCCGGGCGGGTACGCCCGGTACGCTCACCGCCGTGCCACACGCTGATCAGTCCCCAACCACCCAGAAAGGCGCTTCCGTGACCTACCCGGGACCGCCGCGACCGGCTCGGATCTCCGCCACCCCCCTCGCGGAGCTCGCCGATCAGCTGGGTGCCGCGCGGCCGGACCGCACCGCCGACGTCACGGGCATCACCCACGACTCGCGCGCCGTGCGCCCCGGCGACCTGTACGCGGCCCTGCCCGGCGCCCGCGCGCACGGCGCCGACTTCGTCACCCAGGCGGCGAGCCTGGGCGCGGTCGCCGTGCTCACCGACCCGGCCGGCGCCGAACGCGCCGCCGCCACCGGCCTGCCGGTGCTGAGCGTCGAGGACCCGCGCGCGCGGATGGGCGAACTGGCCGCCACGATCTACGGCCGGCCGGGCCGCGACCTGCTCCAGATCGGCATCACCGGCACCTCCGGCAAGACCACCACCGCCTACCTCGTCGAGGGCGGCCTGAAGACCGCGAAGGCCACCGGCCTGATCGGCACGGTGGAGACGCGGATCGGCGAGGAGCGCATCAAGTCCGAGCGCACCACCCCCGAAGCCACCGACCTCCAGGCCCTGTTCGCCGTCATGCGCGAGCGCGGCGTCGAGGCGGTCGCCATGGAGGTCTCCAGCCACGCCCTGGTGCTGGGCCGGGTCGACGGCTGCGTCTTCGACGTCGCCGTCTTCACCAACCTCAGCCCGGAGCACATGGAGTTCCACTCCGGCATGGAGGACTACTTCCAGGCCAAGGCGCAGCTGTTCACCCCGGCCCGCAGCCGGCTCGGCGTCGTCAACCTCGACGACGAGTACGGCCGGCGGCTGGCCAAGGAGGCCACCGTCCCGGTCGTCACCTACTCGGCCGAGGGGCACCCCGACGCCGACTGGCGGGCCGAGGACGTCCAGGTCGGCCCGATGGACTCCACCTTCACCGTGACCGGCCCCGAGGGGCTGCGGGCCACCGCCCGCTCGCCGCTGCCGGGTCCGTTCAACGTGGCCAACACCCTCGCCGCGATCGTCGCCCTGGCCGCCGCCGGGCTCGACGCGCAGTCCGCCGCCGACGGCATCGCCGCCGTGCCGGGCGTGCCGGGCCGCCTGGAGCGGGTGGACGCCGGCCAGCCCTACCTCGCGGTGGTCGACTACGCGCACAAGACCGACGCCGTCGAGTCGGTGCTGCGCGCCCTGCGCAAGGTCACCAAGGGCCGGGTGCACGTCGTGCTCGGCTGCGGCGGCGACCGCGACCGCACCAAGCGGGAGCCGATGGGCGCCGCCGTGGCCCGGCTGTCCGACACGGCCGTGCTGACCTCCGACAACCCCCGCTCCGAGGACCCCCTCGCGATCCTGGCGGCCATGCTCCGGGGCGCGGCCTCGGTGCCCGCCCACGAGCGCGGCGAGGTGCTGCTCTTCGAGGAGCGCGCCGCCGCCATCGCCGCCGCCGTCGCCCGGGCCCGGCCCGGGGACACCGTGCTGGTCGCGGGCAAGGGCCACGAGCAGGGCCAGGACATCGCCGGGGTGGTCCGTCCGTTCGACGACCGCCAGGTGCTCCGCGAAGCCATCCAGAACACCCAGGGATGAAAATCCAGAAGACCCAGGGGATGAACTTGTGATCGCCCTCTCCCTCGCCGAGATCGCAGCAGTCGTCGGCGGGCAGACGCACGACATACCGGATCCGTCCGTCCAGGTCACCGGACCCGTCGTCCGGGACTCCCGCGAGGCGGTGCCCGGCAGCCTCTTCGTCGCCTTCGTCGGCGAGCGCGTGGACGGCCACGACTTCGCCGCCGCCGTGGTGGCGGCGGGCGCGGTCGCCGTCCTGGCGTCCCGCCCCGTCGGCGTGCCCGCGATCGTGGTGGAGGACGTCCAGGCCGCCCTCGGCGCCCTCGCCCGCCACGTCGTCGACCGGCTCGGCGCGACCCTGGTCGCGCTGACCGGCTCGGCCGGCAAGACCAGCACCAAGGACCTGATCGCCCAGGTGCTCGGCGCCAAGGCGCCGACGGTGTTCACGCCGGGCTCGCTCAACAACGAGATCGGGCTGCCGCTGACCGCCCTCAGCGCCACCGAGGAGACCCGTTTCCTGGTGCTGGAGATGGGCGCCCGCGGCATCGGCCACATCCGCTACCTCACCGGGCTGACCCCGCCGAAGGTGGGCCTGGTGCTCAACGTCGGCTCCGCCCACATCGGGGAGTTCGGCGGCCGGGAGCAGATCGCCCAGGCCAAGGGCGAGATGGTGGAGAGCCTGCCCGCGGCCGAGGACGGCGGCGCGGCGATCCTCAACGCCGACGACCCCTTGGTCCGGGCCATGGCCTCCCGTACGAAGGCGAAGGTGGTTCTTTTCGGTGAGTCCGACGAAGCGGACGTACGCGCCGAGAACGTGAGACTCACGGACAGCGGACAGCCCGCCTTCAGGCTTCACACACCCTCCGGTGCATCCGATGTGACCATGCGCCTGTACGGTGAGCACCACGTGTCGAACGCGCTCGCCGCGGCCGCCGTCGCCCATGAGCTGGGCATGTCCGCAACCGAGATCGCCACCGCGCTCTCCGAGGCGGGCTCCCTCTCCCGCTGGCGGATGGAGGTCACCGAGCGCCCGGACGGCGTGACCGTCGTCAACGACGCCTACAACGCCAACCCGGAGTCCATGCGGGCCGCCCTGCGCGCGCTCGTGGCCATGGGCAAGGGGCGGCGGACCTGGGCGGTGCTCGGCGAGATGGCCGAGCTCGGGGACGAGGCGCTCGCCGAGCACGACGCGGTCGGACGGCTCGCCGTCCGGCTCAACGTCAGCAAGCTCGTCGCGGTCGGGGGCAGGGAAGCGTCCTGGCTGCAACTGGGCGCATATAACGAGGGTTCGTGGGGTGAGGAGTCGGTGCACGTGTCCGACGCACAGGCGGCGATCGACCTGTTGCGCAGCGAGTTGCGCCCGGGGGACGTGGTCCTCGTGAAGGCGTCCCGTTCGGTCGGTCTGGAGGCCGTCGCGACGGCGCTGCTGGAGACCGCTGCCGAAGGCGAGGTCGCCGGCCGATGATGAAGCAGATCCTGTTCGCGGGAGTCATCGGCCTGTTCCTGACGCTGGTCGGCACTCCGCTGCTGATCAAGCTCCTCGCCCGCAAGGGCTACGGGCAGTACATCCGCGACGACGGCCCGCGCGAGCACGCCAGCAAGCGCGGTACGCCGACGATGGGCGGCATCGCCTTCATCCTGGCCACCGTCGCCGCGTACTTCCTGTCCAAGGTCATCACCGGCTACGCCCCGACCTACTCGGGGCTGCTGGTGCTGGGCCTGATGGTCGGCATGGGCCTGGTCGGCTTCCTGGACGACTACATCAAGATCGTCAAGCGCCGCTCGCTGGGTCTGCGCGCCAAGGCGAAGATGGCCGGCCAGCTGATCGTCGGCATCGGCTTCGCGGTGCTGGCGCTGCAGTTCTCCGACAACCGCGGCAACACCCCGGCGTCCACGAAGCTGTCGTTCATCACCGACTTCGGCTGGACCATCGGCCCGGTGCTGTTCGTGATCTGGGCGCTGTTCATGATCCTCGCGATGTCGAACGGCGTGAACCTCACCGACGGTCTGGACGGTCTGGCCACCGGCGCCTCCGTGCTGGTCTTCGGCGCCTACACCTTCATCGGCGTCTGGCAGTTCCAGGAGTCCTGCGCCAACGCGGTGACGCTGACCAACCCCAACGCCTGCTACGAGGTGCGCGATCCGCTCGACCTCGCGGTCATCGCCTCCGCCCTGATGGGCGCCTGCCTCGGCTTCCTGTGGTGGAACACCTCGCCGGCCAAGATCTTCATGGGCGACACCGGTTCGCTGGCGCTCGGCGGCGTCCTCGCGGGCCTGGCGATCTGCTCGCGCACCGAGCTGCTGATGGCGCTGCTCGGCGGCCTGTTCGTGCTCATCACCATGTCGGTGGTCATCCAGGTCGGCTCCTTCCGGCTCACCGGACGGCGCGTCTTCCGGATGGCGCCACTCCAGCACCACTTCGAACTCAAGGGCTGGTCCGAGGTCCTCGTGGTGGTCCGCTTCTGGATCATCCAGGGCATCTGTGTGATCGTCGGACTCGGCCTCTTCTACGCGGGATGGGCAGCGGACAAGTGACCGACTGGCAGGGGAAGAACGTCACCGTCGCCGGACTCGGCGTCTCCGGGGTACCGGCGGCCAGGGTCCTGGCCGGGCTCGGCGCGCACGTCACCGTCGTCAACGACGGCGACGACGAGCGCGCCCGGGCGCAGGCGGCCGAACTGGAGGCGCTGGGCGTCGCCGTGCGCCTCGGTGACGGGGACACCCTGCCCGAGGGCGCCGAGCTGATCGTCACCGCGCCCGGCTGGAAGCCGGACAAGCCGCTGTTCCAGGCCGCCGAGCGGGCCGGCGTCCCGGTCTGGGGCGACGTGGAACTCGCCTGGCGGCTGCGCGGCCCCGACGCCGCCCCGTGGCTGGCCGTCACGGGCACCAACGGCAAGACCACCACCGTGCGGATGCTCGCCGCCATCCTGACGGCGGCGGGCCTGCGCACCGCGGCCGTCGGCAACATCGGCGTCTCGCTGCTGGACGCCGTCCTCGGCGAGCAGGAGTACGACGTGCTCGCCGTCGAACTCTCCAGCTACCAGCTGCACTGGGCGCCCTCCCTCCGGGCGCACTCGGCCGCGGTCCTCAACCTCGCCCCCGACCATCTCGACTGGCACGGCTCCATGGAGGCGTACGCCGCCGACAAGGGCCGCGTCTACGAGGGCAATCGGGTCGCCTGCGTCTACAACGCGGCCGACAAGGCCACCGAGGACCTGGTGCGCGCGGCGGACGTGGAGGAGGGCTGCCGCGCCGTCGGCTTCACCCTCGGCACCCCCGGCCCCTCCCAACTCGGCGTCGTGGACGGCCTCCTGGTGGACCGCGCCTTCGTGGTGGACCGGCAGAAGAACGCGCAGGAGCTGGCCGAGGTCCTGGACGTGAACCCGCCCGCCCCGCACAACATCGCCAACGCCCTTGCCGCGGCGGCCCTGGCGCGCGCCTTCGGCGTGCCCGCGACGGCGGTCCGGGACGGCCTCAGGTCCTTCACCCCGGACGCCCACCGCATCGCGCACGTGGCCGACGTGGACGGCGTCGCCTACGTGGACGACTCCAAGGCCACCAACACCCACGCCACCGAAGCCTCGTTGGCGTCATATGAGTCGATCGTATGGATTGCGGGCGGTCTGGCGAAGGGCGCGACCTTCGACGAGCTGGTCGCCAAGGCCGGAAAGCGGCTGCGCGGCGCGGTCCTCATCGGCGCCGACCGCGCGCTGATCCGCGAGGCCCTCGCGCGACACGCGCCCGAGGTCCCCGTGGTCGACCTCGACCGGACCGACACTGGGGCGATGCTCCAGGCCGTCCGGGAGGCGCAGCGGCTCGCCCGGCCCGGCGACACGGTGCTGCTGGCTCCGGCCTGCGCCTCGATGGACATGTTCGCCAACTACAACCAGCGTGGTGACGCGTTCGCGGAGGCCGTTCGCGAACTCGGCGCCCGCTGAACCCGGCCGCCCCGCCGCCGGGCGACCTTGGAGGGACGCGTGGGACCCGCGATGCGAGCCGGACGGACGCGGCCGGCGTACGGCGGAGGCGCAGATGCCCGCTGAGCCCGAAGGCCCCCGCGGCCGCACCCGCCGCCCGCCCGTGCAGCGCGCCGCCCCCAGGCCCGCCGCCCGGCCGGCCCGCGACAACCCGGTCCGCACCCTGGTCACCCGCGCCCGCAAGGCGTGGGACCGGCCGCTGACCGCCTACTACCTGATCCTCGGCGGCAGCTCGCTGATCACGGTGCTCGGCCTGGTGATGGTCTACTCGGCCTCCCAGGTCACCGCGCTGCAGATGGCGCTGCCCGGCTCCTACTTCTTCCGCAAGCAGCTGCTGGCCGCGGTGATCGGCGCCGGACTGCTGCTGGCCGCCTCCCGGATGCCGGTCAAGCTGCACCGCGCCCTGGCCTACCCGATCCTGGCGGGCGCGGTGTTCCTGATGGCGCTGGTGCAGGTGCCCGGGATAGGGATGTCGGTCAACGGCAACCAGAACTGGATCTCGCTCGGCGGCTCCTTCCAGATCCAGCCCAGCGAGATCGGCAAGCTGGCCCTGGTGCTGTGGGGCTCCGACCTGATCGCCCGCAAGCAGGAGAAGCGGCTGCTGACCCAGTGGAAGCACATGCTGGTGCCGCTGGTCCCGGTCGCCTTCATGCTGCTCGGACTGATCATGCTCGGCGGCGACATGGGCACCGCGATCATCCTCACCGCCATCCTCTTCGGCCTGCTGTGGCTGGCCGGCGCGCCCACCCGGCTGTTCGTCGGCGTGCTGTCGGTGGCCGCCCTGATCGGCCTGGTCCTCATCAAGACCAGCTCCAACCGGCTGGACCGGTTCGCCTGCGTCGGCTCCACCGACGCCTCCAAGTGCTGGCAGGCGGTGCACGGCATCTACGCCCTGGCCTCCGGCGGATTCTTCGGTTCGGGACTCGGCGCGAGTGTGGAAAAATGGGGCCAACTCCCCGAGGCCCACACCGACTTCATCTTCGCCGTCACCGGTGAGGAGCTGGGCCTGGCCGGGACGCTGTCGGTGCTCGCCCTGTTCGCGGCTCTAGGCTATGCGGGCATCCGCGTGGCCGGACGCACGGAGGACCCCTTCGTGAGGTATGCCGCGGGAGGCGTGACCACCTGGATCGTCGCGCAGGCGGTGATCAACATCGGTGCGGTGCTCGGCCTGCTGCCGATCGCCGGCGTCCCGCTCCCGCTGTTCTCCTACGGCGGGTCCGCCCTGCTGCCGACCATGTTCGCCATCGGGCTGATGATCGCCTTCGCACGCGACGAGCCCGCTGCGCGGGCGGCGCTTGCCATGCGGCAACCTCGCTTTGGTAGAAAGCGGGCGACAGGTTCCGCGGCCGGCCGCAAGACCGGCCGCAGGCCCGAGCGGAAACCCGCCCGGACGCCCGGCCGCACACCCGGCCGGGAGGCCGGCGGGGCGGCCGGCCGGGCGTCGGACCGCGGATCCGGGCAAAGCTCGGGTCAGGGGTCCGGCCAGGGGCCCCGGAGATGGAACACGATGCGACGGCGCGCCTCGGCGGCGCGTCCGTCCGGAGAGCGGTGAATTTCGGTGCATGTCGTACTCGCCGGCGGAGGTACCGCGGGCCACATCGAGCCCGCGCTCGCCCTCGCGGACGCCCTGCGCAGGCAGGACCCGACCGTGGGAATCACGGCCCTGGGCACGGAGCGCGGTCTGGAGACCCGGCTCGTGCCCGAGCGGGGCTACGAGCTGGGCCTGATCCCGGCGGTGCCGCTGCCGCGCAAGCCCACCCCCGAGCTGATCACCGTCCCGGGCCGGCTGCGCGGCACCATCAAGGCGGCCGAGCAGATCCTGGAGCGCACCAAGGCCGACGCCGTGGTCGGCTTCGGCGGCTACGTGGCGCTGCCCGGCTACCTCGCCGCCAAGCGGCTCGGCGTGCCCATCGTGGTCCACGAGGCCAACGCCCGCCCCGGCCTGGCCAACAAGATCGGCTCCCGCTACGCCGCCCAGGTCGCCGTCTCCACCCCGGACAGCAAGCTGCGCGGCGCGCAGTACATCGGCATCCCGCTGCGCCGCGCCATCGCCACCCTGGACCGGGCCGCGATGCGTCCGGAGGCGCGCGCGCTGTTCGGCCTCGACCCCAACCTGCCCACGCTGCTGGTCTCCGGCGGCTCCCAGGGCGCCCGCCGGCTCAACGAGGTGGTCCAGCAGGTCGCCCCCTGGCTCCAGCAGGCCGGCATCCAGATCCTGCACGCGGTCGGCCCGAAGAACGAACTGCCGCGCGTCCAGCAGATGCCGGGGATGCCCCCGTACATCCCGGTAAGTTACCTGGACCGGATGGACCTCGCGTACGCCGCGGCCGACATGATGCTCTGCCGGGCCGGCGCGATGACCGTCGCCGAACTCTCCGCCGTCGGACTCCCGGCCGCCTACGTCCCGCTGCCCATCGGCAACGGCGAACAGCGGCTGAACGCCCAGCCGCTGGTGAAGGCCGGCGGCGGACTGCTGGTCGACGACGCGGATCTGACGCCCGAGTGGGTGCAGGCCAACGTCCTGCCGGTGCTGGGCGATCCGCACCGGCTGTACCAGATGTCCCGCGCCGCCGGTGAGTTCGGCCGCCGGGACGCCGACGACCTGCTGGTCGGCATGGTGTACAAGGCGATCGCCGCGCACCGTTAGGACCATATGACCGAAGGGACTTGAGAGCGTGGCCGGACCGAGCACCGCCGAGCGCGGTGAACGCCAGCAGAAACCGTCCGGCCCGCCTCTGGTCCGCGGGCTGCGGCGGCCGAGCCCGCGCGCCCTCGCCGTCTCGGCGCTGGCCGCCGTCCTCCTCGCCGCCGGCGTCCTGTGGGTGCTCTACGGCTCCCCGTGGACCCGGGTGGAGCGGGTATCCGTCTCCGGCACCCGGGTGTTGACGCCCGAGGAGGTGCGCGAGGCCGCCGCGGTGCCCCTCGGCGACCCGCTGGTCTCCGTGGACACCGGCGCCGTCGCCGCCCGGCTGCGCCACCGGCTGCCCCGGGTCGACTCGGTGCGCGTCGAGCGCTCCTGGCCGCACGGGATCGACCTGAAGGTGGTCGAGCGCAGAGCGGTCATGGTGGAGGAGAAGGGCGGGAAGTTCGTCGAAGTGGACGCCTCCGGGGTCCGCTTCGCCACGGTCTCCCGGTCGCCCCGGGGCGTGCCGGTCATGGAACTGGCCCTCTCCCGGTCCGCCTCCTCGGCCGCGAGCCTGCGCCGCTTCGGCGAGGACCGGCTGGTGCGCGCGGCGGTGACGGTCTCCGGCCACCTCCCGGCCCAGGTCGCCCACCGCACCCGCGCCGTCAAGGTCCGCACCTACGACGACATCTCGCTGGAGTTGACCGACGGCCGCACCGTCGCCTGGGGCAGCGGCGACCGCAGCCGGGAGAAGGCCCGCGCGCTGACCGCGCTGATGAAAGCGGCCCCGGACGCACGGCACTTCGACGTCAGCGTCCCCAGCGCGCCCGCGTCAGCGGCGAGTTGACGCACATCAGCGCAGGCCAGCACCCTGGTTGGGCAGCGCTATGGCTGATCACATAGGGTGAAAAGAAAAACGGGAGGTTCGGCGTGTTCGTTGAACGGGCGCCACTTGTCGACTTAGTGTCCTGTTCAGAAGACTTCAAGGAACAGGCACACTGGTAACCCTAAACTTCAGGGTTAGGGTTCGGGTCGGCGTGACGGACCGTCCCATTCGGCATCAGCCGCCGCGACGCGGGCAACCGCGCAGCGACGGCAACGTAATTCGAGGCGAGAGGCCTTCGACGTGGCAGCACCGCAGAACTACCTCGCAGTCATCAAGGTCATCGGTGTCGGCGGCGGTGGTGTCAATGCCATCAACCGGATGATCGAGGTCGGCCTCAAGGGCGTCGAGTTCATCGCCATCAACACCGACGCACAGGCGCTGTTGATGAGCGACGCCGACGTCAAGCTCGACGTGGGCCGCGAACTCACCCGCGGACTCGGCGCCGGAGCCAATCCGGCCGTCGGCCGCAAGGCCGCCGAAGACCACCGCGAGGAGATCGAGGAGGTCCTCAAGGGGGCCGACATGGTCTTCGTGACGGCCGGTGAAGGCGGCGGCACCGGCACCGGCGGCGCGCCCGTCGTGGCCAACATCGCGCGCTCGCTCGGCGCCCTCACCATCGGCGTGGTCACCCGCCCGTTCACCTTCGAGGGACGGCGCCGGGCCAACCAGGCCGAGGACGGCATCGCCGAACTGCGCGAAGAGGTCGACACCCTCATCGTGATCCCCAACGACCGGCTGCTGTCCATCTCGGACCGCCAGGTCAGCGTGCTCGACGCGTTCAAGTCCGCCGACCAGGTGCTGCTCTCCGGTGTGCAGGGCATCACCGACCTCATCACCACCCCCGGTCTGATCAACCTCGACTTCGCCGACGTCAAGTCGGTCATGTCCGAGGCCGGTTCGGCCCTCATGGGCATCGGCTCGGCCCGCGGCGACGACCGCGCGGTGGCCGCGGCCGAGATGGCGATCTCCTCCCCGCTGCTGGAGGCGTCCATCGACGGCGCCCGCGGCGTGCTGCTCTCCATCTCCGGCGGCTCCGACCTCGGCCTGTTCGAGATCAACGAAGCGGCCCAACTGGTCAGCGAGGCCGCCCACCCCGAGGCCAACATCATCTTCGGCGCGGTCATCGACGACGCCCTCGGCGACGAGGTGCGGGTCACCGTGATCGCGGCCGGCTTCGACGGCGGCCAGCCGCCGGCCCGCCGGGACAACGTCCTCGGCACCGCCTCCTCCGCGCCCCGCCGCGAGGAGCCCGCCCCGGCGCGCCAGCCCGAGAGCCGCCCGACCTTCGGCTCGCTCGGCAGCGTGACGCCGAAGGAGGAGCCCGAGCCCGTCGCCCCTGAGCCGGTGCACGAGATCCCGGCCACCCCGGCGGTCCCGCCGGCGCCGCGGACCTACACCGACAGCGCGGCCGAGGAACTGGACGTCCCGGACTTCCTGAAGTGATAGGGCGGCGCGACACCGTGGACGGCGCGCACTTCGCCTTCACCGACCGGTGGGGCGGGGTGAGCGCCGTTCCGTACGAGGAGCTGAACCTCGGCGGCGCGGTCGGCGACGACCCCGGGGCCGTGCGCGCCAACCGGGAACGCGCCGCCGAGTCCCTGGGACTCGACCCGGCCCGGGTGGTCTGGATGAACCAGGTGCACGGCAACGACGTCGCCGAGGTGGACGGACCGTGGACCACGGAGCCCGTCCCGGCGGTCGACGGCCTGGTCACCGCCACCCGCTCGCTCGCGCTCGCCGTGCTGACCGCCGACTGCGTGCCGGTGCTGCTGGCCGACCCGGTCGCCGGGGTGGTCGGCGCGGCGCACGCGGGCCGGCCCGGCATGGTCGCGCAGGTCGTCCCGGCCGCCGTCGAGGCGATGGCCTCGCTCGGCGCCGAACCGGCCCGGATCGTCGCCCGCACCGGACCGGCCGTCTGCGGCCGGTGCTACGAGGTGCCGGAGGCGATGCGCGCCGAGGTCGCCGCCGTCGAGCCGGCGGCACACGCCGAGACGAGCTGGGGCACGCCGGCGCTCGACGTGAGCGCCGGAGTGCACGCGCAGCTCGCCCGTCTCGGAGTGCGCGACCGGGAGCGCTCGCCGGTGTGCACGCGCGAGTCGGACGATCACTTCTCGTACCGCCGCGACCGCACCACCGGTCGGCTCGCGGGCTACGTCTGGCTGGACTGATGGGGCATGACGGAACGTAAGGACGAACTCGCCGGGAACCTGGCGAGGGTTGAGGAGCGCATCGCCGACGCGTGCGCCGCCGCCGGCCGCCGGCGCGAGGACGTGACCCTCATCGTGGTCACCAAGACCTACCCGGCCTCCGACGTGCGGACCCTGGCGGACCTCGGGGTGCGCCAGGTCGCCGAGAACCGCGACCAGGAGGCGGCGCCCAAGGCCGCCGAGTGCGCCGACCTGCCGCTCCGTTGGCACTTCGTCGGTCAACTGCAGACCAACAAGGTCCGCTCGGTCGTGGGATACGCCGACGTCGTGCAGTCCGTCGACCGGTCGCGGCTGGTCACGGCGCTGTCGAAGGAGGCCGTACGGGCCGGGCGGGAGCTGGACTGCCTGGTCCAGGTCGCCCTGGACGCGGACGAGGGCGGCCGCGGCGAGCGCGGCGGCGTGGCGCCCGGCGGGATCGAGGAGTTGGCCGACGCGCTCGCGCTCGCGCCGGGGCTGCGGTGCGGCGGACTGATGACCGTCGCCCCGCTGACCGGGGAGTACGCGGGCCGTCAACAGGCCGCGTTCGAACGGCTCATGGATTTGTCGACCCGCCTGCGCCGGAACCATCCGGCTGCCACCATGGTCTCGGCAGGGATGAGCGGGGACCTCGAACAGGCCGTGGCGGCCGGAGCGACACATGTGCGCGTCGGCACCTCGGTACTCGGAGTCCGCCCCGGGCTCGGGTAACGTCGCCAGGAAGTCGGACCACAGCAGAAAATATGGTCAATACCGCCGAAGAAGGCGCAACGACCTAGTGGATCGCGGGGACTTCGCGGTCGTCAGCGGATCCACCACAGAGCGGAGGACTCAGAGCATGGCCGGCGCGATGCGCAAGATGGCGGTCTACCTCGGCCTCGTGGAGGACGATGGGTACGACGGCCGGGGTTTCGACCCCGATGACGACTTCGAACCCGAACTGGACCCGGAGCCCGAGCGGGACCGCCGACGGCACGAGCCGCCGCACCAGCCGCTCGGGACACACCAGCCGCAAAGGGACGAACCGGTACGCGTGGTGCAGCCTCCGGCACCCCGCGAACCCGTGTCGCATTCCGCTTCGCTCCCGGCGGAATCCGGGCGTCCGGCGCGCATCGCGCCCGTGGCATCCATCACACAAGAACGCGCAAGCCTGGAGAAGAACGCACCGGTGATCATGCCCAAGGTCGTGTCCGAACGTGAGCCGTACCGGATCACCACACTTCACCCCCGGACCTACAACGAGGCCCGTACCATCGGGGAACACTTCCGTGAAGGCACCCCGGTGATCATGAACTTGACCGAGATGGACGACACGGACGCGAAGCGACTTGTCGACTTCGCGGCCGGTTTGGTGTTCGGTCTTCACGGCAGCATCGAGCGGGTGACACAGAAGGTGTTTCTGTTGTCGCCTGCTAACGTCGATGTCACGGCGGAGGACAAGGCCCGCATCGCAGAGGGCGGGTTCTTCAACCAGAGCTGAGACACACCGCTGGAAGACAGGCACGGAGCAGGGGAGAGGGAAGCACCGATCATGGGCGTGGCCATGGAGGTTCTCTACATCGCGCTGATGGTGTTCCTCATCGTGCTGATCTTTCGATTGGTCATGGACTACGTGTTCCAGTTCGCCCGCTCGTGGCAACCCGGCAAGGCGATGGTGGTCGTTCTCGAGGCCACCTACACTGTCACCGATCCACCGTTGAAGCTTCTGCGGCGGTTCATCCCGCCGTTGCGTCTCGGGGGCGTGGCGCTCGACCTGTCCTTCTTCGTTCTGATGATCATCGTCTACATCCTGATCTACATCGTGGGGAACCTCGCGACGTGAGTGTGGACGATACGGTCTTGCCGACTGCCGATGACTACGTTGAGGTGAAGAGATGCCGTTGACCCCCGAGGACGTGCGGAACAAGCAGTTCACGACCGTCCGCCTCCGAGAAGGCTATGACGAGGACGAGGTCGATGCCTTCCTCGACGAGGTCGAAGCCGAGCTGACCCGTCTGCTCCGTGAGAACGAGGATCTGCGCGCCAAACTGGCCGCGGCCACCCGCGCCGCCGCCCAGAACCAGCAGAACATGCGCAAGCCCCCGGAGCAGCAGGACCAGCAGCACCCGCAGCAGCAGGGCGGCATGCCCCAGCAGGGCGGCGGGATGCCCCAGCAGGGCGGAATGCCGCAGCAGGGCGGAATGCAGCAGGGCGGTATGCAGCAGGGCGGAATGCAGCAGGGCGGGATGCCGCAGCAGGGCATGCGAGGTCCCGGGGCTCCGGTGCCCGCCGGGATATCGGGCCCGCCGCAGCAGCAGATGGGTGGCCCCATGGGTGGTCCGCCCCAGCTGCCGAGCGGCGCCCCGCAGCTGCCCGCCGGCCCCGGCGGACAGGGCCCGCAGGGTCCCGGCCCCATGGGTCAGGGTCCTGGTCCGATGGGTCAGGGTCCCGGTCCGATGGGCCAGGGAATGGGGCAGGGTCCCATGCAGGGCCAGATGGGTCCGGGCCCGATGGGCGGCCCCGGTCCCATGGGCGGCCCCGGCCCGATGGGTCAGGGTCCCGGTGGCGACAGCGCCGCGCGCGTGCTGTCGCTGGCCCAGCAGACCGCCGACCAGGCGATCGCGGAGGCCCGTTCCGAGGCCAACAAGATCGTCGGCGAGGCGCGGTCGCGGGCCGAGGGCCTGGAGCGGGACGCCCGTGCCAAGGCGGACGCCCTGGAGCGGGACGCGCAGGAGAAGCACCGCGTCGCGATGGGCTCCCTGGAGTCCGCCCGCGCCACGCTGGAGCGCAAGGTCGAGGACCTGCGCGGCTTCGAGCGCGAGTACCGCACGCGTCTGAAGTCCTACCTGGAGTCGCAGCTGCGTCAGCTGGAGACCCAGGCGGACGACTCGCTGGCCCCGCCGCGCACTCCGGCCGCCGCGTCGCTGCCGCCGTCCCCGGCGCCGTCGATGGCTCCGGCCGGTGCGAGCGCTCCGTCGTACGGCGGGAACCAGGGCATGGGCGGTGCGCCGAGCCCGTCCGGACCGTCCTACGGCGGTCAGCAGCAGATGTCGCCGGCGATGACCCAGCCGATGGCGCCGGTGCGGCCGCAGGGCCCGTCGCCGATGGGTCAGGCGCCGTCCCCGATGCGGGGCTTCCTCATCGACGAGGACGACAACTGAGGCGGCGGCCCTGACGGGCAGCACCCACTAGGCATCGGCAGCCTGCGAAACGGCCCCGGAGGATTCCTCCGGGGCCGTTCTCGTGTGTGCGGGCCGCGTCGTCCGGTGCGGGCCGGTGGGGGCTGGTCGCGCAGTTCCCCGCGCCCCTGAGAGGGGCGCGGGGAACTGCGCGAACGGGGGTCTGGGGGCCGCCGCCCCCAGGGACGGGACGGGTAGGGGCGGCGGGGGCGAATGACGCCCCCGCGCACCCACCCCTCCCGGAGTGACTACGCCTTGCGGAGGCGGAACGTCAGGCTCAGGCCCTCGTCCGTGAACGGCTCGCCGTAGGCGTCGTCCGCCTCGCCCTGGGCGAAGTCCGTGGCGAGGACCTCGTCCGCGATCAGACCGGCGTGCTCCGACAGCGCCGCGATCACCGCCGCGTCCGTCGACGTCCACCGCAGCGCGATCCGGTCGGCCACGTCGAGGCCGCTGTTCTTGCGCGCCTCCTGGATCAGCCGGATGGCGTCCCGGGCCAGGCCCGCCTGCCGCAGCTCCTCGGTGATCTCCAGGTCCAGCGCCACCGTCGCACCCGAGTCGGACGCCACCGACCACCCCTCGCGCGGGGTCTCCGTGATGATCACCTCGTCCGGCGTGAGCGCGACGGTCTCCCCGTCGACCTCCACCGACGCCGTGCCCTCGCGCAGCGCCAGCGACAGCGCCGCCGCGTCGGCCGCGGCGACCGCCTTGGCCACGTCCTGCACCCGCTTGCCGAACCGCTTGCCCAGCGCGCGGAAGTTGGCCTTGGCGGTGGTGTCCACCAGTGACCCGCCGACCTCGGACAGCGACGCCAGCGAGGAGACGTTCAGCTCCTCGGTGATCTGCGCGTGCAGCTCGGTGTCCAGGGACTCGAAGCCGGCCACCGCGACCAGCGCCCGCGACAGCGGCTGACGGGTCTTGACGCCCGACTCCGCGCGCGTGGCCCGGCCCAGCTCCACCAGCCGCCGCACGACCACCATCTGCCGCGACAGCTCCGGGTCGATCGCCGACAGGTCGGCCTCGGGCCAGGAGGCGAGGTGCACCGACTCCGGGGCGCCCGGCGTCACCGGCACGACCAGGTCCTGCCAGACCCGCTCGGTGATGAACGGGGTCAGCGGCGCCATCAGCCGGGTCACCGTCTCGACGACCTCGTGCAGCGTGCGCAGGGCCGCCTTGTCGCCCTGCCAGAAGCGGCGGCGCGAGCGGCGGACGTACCAGTTGGACAGGTCGTCGACGAACGCGGACAGCAGCTTGCCGGCCCGCTGCGTGTCGTACGCCTCCAGGGCCTGGGTGACCTGGTCGGTCAGCGCGTGCAGCTCGCTGAGCAGCCAGCGGTCCAGCACCGGGCGGTCGGCCGGGGCCGGGTCGGCCCCGCTGGGCGCCCAGTTCGACGTACGGGCGTACAGCGCCTGGAAGGCGACCGTGTTCCAGTAGGTCAGCAGCGTCTTGCGGACGACCTCCTGGATGGTGCCGTGGCCCACCCGGCGGGCCGCCCAGGGGGAGCCGCCGGCCGCCATGAACCAGCGCACCGCGTCCGCGCCGTGCTGGTCCATCAGCGGGATCGGCTGGAGGATGTTGCCGAGGTGCTTGGACATCTTGCGGCCGTCCTCGGCCAGGATGTGGCCCAGGCACACGACGTTCTCGTACGACGACTCGTCGAACACCAGGGTGCCGATGGCCATCAGGGTGTAGAACCAGCCGCGGGTCTGGTCGATCGCCTCGGAGATGAACTGCGCCGGGTAGCGGCTCTCGAACAGCTCCTTGTTCTTGTACGGGTAACCCCACTGCGCGAACGGCATCGAGCCCGAGTCGTACCAGGCGTCGATGACCTCCGGCACGCGCGTGGCCGTCGCCCCGCACCCGTCCTGCGGGCAGCCGAAGACGACCTCGTCGATGAACGGGCGGTGCGGGTCCAGGCCCGACTGGTCGGCGCCGGTCAGCTCGGTCAGCTCCGCGCGGGAGCCGACACAGGTGAGGTGGCCCTCCTCGCAGCGCCAGATGGGCAGCGGGGTGCCCCAGTAGCGGTTGCGGGACAGCGCCCAGTCGATGTTGTTGGTCAGCCAGTCGCCGAACCGGCCGTGCTTGACCGTGTCCGGGAACCAGTTGGTCTTCTCGTTCTCCTGGAGCAGCCGGTCCTTGACGGCCGTGGTGCGGATGTACCAGGAGGGCTGGGCGTAGTACAGCAGCGCGGTGTGGCAGCGCCAGCAGTGCGGGTAGCTGTGCTCGTAGGGCAGGTGCCGGAAGAGCAGGCCGCGCTCGGCGAGGTCCTCGGTGAGCTTCTCGTCGGCCTTCTTGAAGAAGACGCCGCCGACCAGCGGGACGTCCTCCTCGAAGGTGCCGTCGGGGCGCACCGGGTTGACGACCGGCAGGCCGTAGGCGCGGCAGACCTTGAGGTCGTCCTCGCCGAAGGCGGGGGACTGGTGCACCAGACCGGTGCCGTCCTCGGTGGTGACGTACTCGGCGTTGACCACGAAGTGCGCGGGCGCCGGGCGGTGCCCAGCGGTCCCCTCGCCGGCGCTCGGGCTGTGCCCGTCGGTCCCCTCGCTGACGCTCGGGCTGTGCCCGTCGGTCCCCTCGCTGACGCTCGGGCTGTGCCCGTCGGTCCCCTCGCCGGCGCTCGGGCTGTGCCCGTCGGTCCCCTCGCTGACGCTCGGGCTGTGCCGGTCGGTCCCCTCGCTGACGCTCGGGAACTCGATCAGCTCGAAGGGGCGCCGGTAGGTCCAGCGCTCCATCTCCGCGCCGGTGAAGGACTGTCCGGTCACCTCCCAGTCCTCGCCGAGCGCCTTGGCGACCAGCGGCTCGGCCACGACCAGCTTCTCGGCGCCGTTCGTCGCGACGACGTACGTCACGTCCGGGTGCGCGGCGACCGCCGTGTTGGACACCAGCGTCCACGGGGTCGTCGTCCACACCAGCAGCGCGGCCTCGCCCGCCAGCGGGCCGGAGGTCAGCGGGAAGCGGACGTAGACCGAGGGGTCCACGACCGTCTCGTAGCCCTGCGCCAGCTCGTGGTCGGACAGGCCGGTGCCGCAGCGGGGGCACCAGGGGGCGACGCGGTGGTCCTGGACCAGCAGGTCCTTGTCGAAGATCTGCTTCAGCGACCACCACACCGACTCGACGTACTCGGGGTCCATGGTGCGGTAGGCGTCGTCCAGGTCGACCCAGTAGCCCATGCGGGTCGTCAGCTCGGCGAAGGCGTCGGTGTGCCGGGTCACCGATGCGCGGCACTTGGCGTTGAACTCGGCGATGCCGTACGCCTCGATGTCCTGCTTGCCGCTGAAGCCCAGCTCCTTCTCCACCGCCAGCTCCACCGGCAGGCCGTGGCAGTCCCAGCCGGCCTTGCGGGCCACGTGGTAGCCGCGCATGGTGCGGAACCGGGGGAAGACGTCCTTGAAGACGCGCGCCTCGATGTGGTGGGCGCCCGGCATGCCGTTGGCGGTGGGCGGGCCCTCGTAGAACACCCATTCGGGGCGGCCCTCGGACTGCTGAAGGCTCTTGGCGAAGATCTTCTGCTCGCGCCAGAAGTCGAGCACCGCGTGTTCGAGCGCGGGCAGGTCGACCTGGGCGGGCACCTGGCGGTACTGCGGCTGCGTGTTCAACGAGCTTCCTCCGGCGGACGTGCTGCCTTCCGTCGGAGGGACGAGAGCCTTCGTGCTTCCTACGCCGTGTGCGGCGCGCTCCCGCGGTACCACCCTCCTTGGCCCCCCGGTGCGCCGTACGCCCCGACAAGCCCCCTCATTGGGGTCGCGATGCCGGGTCTAGTGGCCCGGCGGCTTCGCTGGGCGTTCTTCCGGCGGCTCCGGGGTGATCTTCACGTCGCGCTCGCCCCCGGGCTCACACCGTCCCCGGGTCGCTCTGGGCCGCTCACGCCGCTACTCGTCCCCATCCACGCTTCTCGCTGCGCCCAGTGTACGGCGCGCCGTACGCGGCGGCCGACCGGTTATCCGGCGCGTGACCCGAACGGCGCGCGGGGCCGGGTGCGGATCGGGGCGGCCGCCGGACTACCGGTCGGCCGGATTATCCGGCGGGGAGCTGGGCACCACGCATGGGTGTCCGCCGGCGGACGGCACCCGCGCGGCGGGCGGATCGGGCGGCGTGCCCCGTTGCCGCGGGACCCCTGTCGATTTATCGTCCCAGCTTATCGTCTCAGCGCGATTCCTCCAGAAAGTGGGCGGCCCCGGACGGGTCGGGTGCGAAGGGTGCGGACGGCGTCCGTGTGGGCAGGAAGAGCACGGGCAACAAGGCGGGTGCGGCGCGTGCCGCCAAGCAGACGGAGGTCACGACGGTGGTTGCGAAGAAGACCCCTGGTACGGCGGCCGCGGCGGACACCTCCGCCGTTCCGGCGGCACGGCTCGCCGCGGCGGCCGAGCCCGGCGACCTCGCGGTACGGCCGGGCGAGGACCCGTGGACCGCGGCCGAGGTGGACGAGGCCCGCGGGGAGCTCCAGTCCGAGACGGAGCGGCTGCGCACCGAGATCAGCTCGTCCGAGGAGGCCCTGGCGGGCCTGATGCGGGACTCCGGCGACGGCGCGGGCGACGACGAGGCGGACACCGGCACCAAGAACATCACGCGCGAGCACGAGATGGCGCTCGCCGCCAACGCGCGCGAGATGCTCACCCAGACCGAGCGCGCCCTGGAGCGGCTGGACGCCGGCACCTACGGCCGGTGCGAGAACTGCGGCGAGCCGATCGGCAAGGCCCGGATGCAGGCCTTCCCGCGCGCCACCCTGTGCGTGGAGTGCAAGCAGAAGCAGGAACGCCGGTACTGAACCGGGTCCGGGGCGTGCCGTACCCTCGTTCCTCAGTCAGGTACCTAGGTCGAGGGACTCACGTGGCAGAGGCGGAGCGCATCATCGGTACGCCGGACGACACCCCGGAGACGGAGCGGCCCGGCGCGCGGTCGGCGCCGGGCGAGGCGTCCGGCGCCGACGGCCCGGCGGCGGCCCCCGGCGCGTCCGGGGAAGCGGACGCGCGGCGGACGGCGGACCCGGCCGGCGAGGAGCGTCCCCGCCGCGGGCGCCGGATCGCCGTGCTGTTCTCGGTCGCGGCGTTCGCGTACGCCCTCGACCTGGTCAGCAAGCTGCTGGTGGTCGCCAAGCTGGAGCACCACGCGCCCGTGCGGGTCGTCGGGGACTGGCTCCAGCTGGAGGCGATCCGCAACTCGGGCGCCGCCTTCAGCTTCGGCGAGGCCTACACGGTGATCTTCACGGTGATCGCGGCCGCCGTGATCGTGGTGATCGTCCGGCTGGCCCGCAAGCTGTACAGCCTGCCCTGGGCGGTCGCCCTCGGCCTGCTGCTCGGCGGCGCGCTCGGCAACCTCACCGACCGGATCTTCCGCTCGCCGGGCGTCTTCAAGGGCGCGGTCGTCGACTTCATCTCGCCCAAGCACTTCGCCGTCTTCAACCTCGCCGACTCGGCGATCGTGTGCGGCGGCATCCTGATCGTGCTGCTCTCCTTCCGCGGCCTGGACCCCGACGGAAGCGTCCACAAGGACTGAGCCGCACAGGCTGGCGTACGGGAGTGCCGGACCCGTCCGGCATACTCGACGGGTGAGCACGCTTCCCGAGATCCGTACCCTGCCCGTGCCCGACGGCCTGGAGGGCGAGCGCGTCGACGCCGCCATCTCCCGCATGTTCGGCTTCTCCCGTACGAAGGCGGCCGAGCTGGCCGCGGCGGGCAAGGTGCTGGTCGACGGCACGGTGGTCGGCAAGTCCGAGCGGGTGAGCGGCGGCGCCTGGCTGGAGGTCGAGATGCCGCAGGCGCCCGCGCCCGTGCGGATCGTCGCCGAGCCGGTCGAGGGCATGGAGATCGTGCACGACGACGACGACGTCGTGGTGATCGTCAAGCCGGTCGGCGTCGCGGCCCACCCCAGCCCCGGCTGGAGCGGCCCCACCGTGATCGGCGGACTGGCCGCCGCCGGGTACCGCATCTCCACCTCCGGCGCCGCCGAGCGCCAGGGCATCGTGCACCGCCTCGACGTCGGCACCTCCGGTCTGATGGTGGTCGCCAAGTCCGAGTACGCGTACACCTCGCTCAAGCGCCAGTTCAAGGAGCGCACGGTCGACAAGCGCTACCACACCCTGGTCCAGGGCCACCCCGACCCGACGAGCGGCACCATCGACGCGCCCATCGGCCGGCACCCGAACCACGACTACAAGTGGGCGGTCACCGCCGAGGGCAAGCCCTCCGTGACGCACTACGACCTGATCGAGGCGTTCCGCGCCGCGTCCCTGCTCGACGTGAAGCTGGAGACCGGCCGCACCCACCAGATCCGCGTCCACATGGCGGCCCACCGCCACCCCTGCGTCGGCGACCTGACCTACGGCGCCGACCCCACGCTCGCCAAGCGCCTGAAGCTGACCCGGCAGTGGCTGCACGCCGTGCGCCTCGGCTTCGAGCACCCCGGGGACGGCCGGTGGGCCGAGTTCGCCAGCGACTACCCCGAGGACCTCCAGCAGGCCCTGGACCAGGTCCGCGAGGAGACCTACGCATGAGCCTGTCCGCCGTGACGTACGAGGTGCGGCTCGCCGGGAGCGCCGCCGACCGCGAGGCGTGCTTCGCGGTCCGCAAGGAGGTCTTCGTCGCCGAGCAGGGCGTCGCCGAGGAGATCGAGTACGACGCGTACGACGCCGTCGCGGTGCACGTGCTCGCCGTCCGGGACGACGGCGTGCCGCTGGGCACCGGCCGGCTGCTGCACGGCGCGTCCGCCGCGGCCAGGACCGGCGGGGCGGCGGGCGTCGGCTCCCTCGGCCGGCTCGCCGTCACCAAGGAGGCCCGCGGGCTGGGCGTCGGCGTCGCCCTGGTGCGCGCCGTCGAGGAGGCGGCCCGCGCGCACGGCCTCACCGCCGTCGACCTGCACGCGCAGACGCACGCCCTCGGCTTCTACGAGCGGCTGGGCTACGAGGCGTACGGCCCCGAGTTCCCGGACGCCGGCATTCCGCACCGGGCGATGCGACGCGCCCTGTAGGGCCCGTCTCCGGACCGTCGCGGCGCTCCGGCCGCCGCGACAGGAACCGTCCCACGGCCCCCGAAGAGGCCCGTGAGCTGGGTGGCATGGCAGGCTTGAGGCTTGCCGTGTGATCGCCTCGACCTCCCGGAGCGCTGACCGTGGATCAGTTGGCCCTGCTGTTCATCGTGTTGCTCGGGGCCGTGATCAGCGTCCCGGTCGGCGACTGGCTCGGGCTGCCCGCGCCGGTGCTGATGACCCTGCTCGGGATCGTGCTGGCGGTCCTGGACTTCGTGCCGAACGTCGACATCCCGCCCGACCTGATCCTGCCCGCGCTGCTGCCGCCGCTGCTCTACGCCGCCGTGCGGCGCACCTCCTGGCGCCAGTTCGCGGCGAACAAACGGCCGATCTTCCTGCTGGCCGTCGCGCTGGTGTTCGTCACCACCCTCTGTGTCGCCGCCGTCGCCCACGCCGTCGTGCCGGGCCTGCCGGTGGCCGCCGCCCTCGCGCTCGGCGCGCTGGTCGCCCCGCCCGACCCGGTCGCCGCCACCGCCGTCGCCGGACAGCTCGGACTGCCCCGCCGCCTGGTGTCGATCCTGGAGGGCGAGGGGCTGTTCAACGACGTCACGGCCATCGTGCTCTACCACGTGGCGATCGCCGCCGCCGTCAGCGGCGAGTTCTCGGTCTGGCGGGCCGGGCTCGACCTGGTGCTGTCCGCCGTGGTCGCGCTGATCGTGGGCGTGGCGCTCGGCTGGGGCGCCAACAAGATGCTGGACCGGCTCGGCGACCCCACCCTCCAGATCGGCCTGACGCTGCTGGTGCCCTACGCCTCCTACGTCCTGGCCGAGGAACTGCACGGCTCCGGCGTCCTGGCCGTCCTCACCACCGCGCTGTTCCTGGCCGAGCACGCCGCCGACGCCGACGACGTGCTGTCCCGGCTGGCCGGGCACACCGTCTGGGACGTCGTCGACACCCTGGTCACCGGCGTCGCCTTCGGACTGGTCGGCCTGGAGCTCCACAACGCCCTCAGGACGGCCTCCAGCCGCTGGCACGAACTGCTCGGCTGGGCCGGCCTGGTCGTGGCCGTGGTGGTCTTCGTACGGCTGCTGTGGCTGCTGCCGGCCACCTGGCTCACCAAACGCCTGCACGCGCTGCGCGACTACGACGAGGACATCCCGACCAGCTGGCGGGAGACCGTCGTCATGTGGTGGTCCGGGATGCGCGGCGTGGCCTCGGTGGCGCTGGCCCTCGCCATCCCGCTCAAGACGGAGAGCGGCGCCCCCTTCCCCGACCGCGACGAGATCATCTTCATCGCCTTCGGGGTCATCATGGTCACCCTCGTCGTCCAGGGCCTCACCCTGCCCTGGCTGGTCAAGAAGCTGGGGGTGCGCGCCGACACCGAGCGCGAGAAGGAGTTCGAGAAGCAGCTCGCGGTGCGCGCGGCCAAGGCGGCCAGGCGGCGGCTGCGCGAGATCGAGTCGGTCGAGGACCTGCCGGAGGAGCTGTCCGAGCAGATGCTGCGCCGGGCCTTCGACATCGGGCTGCGCATCAACCCGCAGATCGGCGACGAGGAGCGCCGCGAGGCCCAGGAGAACCGGGTACGCAGGATCAGGCGGGTGCGCCGGATCCAGAACGAGATGCTGAGCGCGGCCCGGCACGAGGTGCTGGCGGCCCGCAGCGAGCCCGGCGCCGACCCGGAGATCGTGGACCGGGTGCTGCGCCACCTCGACGTCCGCAGCCTGCGCTGACCGCCGACCTGCCGGACGCGCCCCGAATCCCCTTGCCCTGGTCCGCGACGGGCCTAGGCTCGCCACCATGACTCGCAACGTGGTGATCAGTGGTGGCGGTACGGGGATCGGGCTGGCCGCGGCGCAGGCGTTCGCGGCCGGAGGCGACCGGGTCCTGCTGCTCGGCCGGCGGGAGGAGGTGCTGCGCGCGGCGGACGTGCCCGGCGCGCTCACCTTCGCCGCCGACGTCGGCGACGTCGACGGGGCGCGGCGGGTGGCCCGCTTCGTGGCCGGCGAACTCGGCGCGGTGGACGTGCTGGTGCACGGCGCCGGCGGCACCGGTCAGCTGGAGCCCCGGGTGGAGCGGGACGATCCGCTCGACCTCGTCGCCGACAACTGGAACGTCAACTTCCGTCTCAACACGCTGACCGCGGTGCTCCTCACCGAGGCCCTGAAGGACCGGCTCGCCGAGCCCGGCGGACGCGTGCTGTTCCTCAGCTCGATCGCCGCCTACCGGGGCTCGGGCACCGGCGCCTACGCCGCCTCCAAGGCGGCGCTGCACCCCTACGCCCACGACCTGGCCCGCCAGTTGGGCCCGCGCGGGATCACGGTGAACGTGGTGGCGCCCGGCTACATCGAGGACACCGAGTTCTTCGGCGAGGCGATGGACGACGCCCGCCGGGAGCGGCTGGTCGCCGAGACCGCCGACGGCCGGGCCGGCGCGCCGGGCGACGTCGCCGCCACCCTGCACTGGCTGGCCTCCCCGGCCGCCGGCCACGTCACCTCGCAGATCATCCAGGTCAACGGGGGCGCGGAACGCGGCCACTGAGGCCGCCGCGGCGCCTCACCGGCGCCCCGGCCGGCCGGCTGACGCCTCGCGCGCCCCCCGCGCGCCGCGCTCCTCGCGCCTGACGTCGGCGTCCTTGTCGAGCGAGGGCCGGGGCCGCACCACGCCGTCGTGGGCGGGCCCGCCCTCCTCGGCCTCGTCCTGCGGCACGACCGCCTGCGCCGTGTTGACGCGCGGCAGTGCGTAGGGGTGCTCCTCGCACAGCCAGCGGATCATCTCCTCGCGCACCGCGACGCGCACCGTGAAGATGTCGTCGGCGTCCTTCGCGGTGACCAGCGCCCGCACCTCGATGGTGTTCTGGGTGGTGTCGGTGACGTACAGGTTGTAGGCGCGGCCGTCCCAGGCCGGGCACTCGCGCACGATGTCGCGCAGCTTCTTGCGCATCGCCTCCAGCGGCGCGGAGTGGTCCAGGTGCCAGAAGACGGTGCCGGTCATCTGCGGGGTGCCGCGCGACCAGTTCTCGAACGGGTTGGCCGTGAAGTACGACACCGGCATGGTGATCCGGCGCTCGTCCCAGGTGCGCACCGTCAGGAAGGTCAGGGTGATCTCGTCGACCGTGCCCCACTCGCCGTCGACGACCACGGTGTCGCCGATGCGCACCATGTCGCCGAAGGCGATCTGCAGCCCGGCGAACATGTTGCTCAGCGTGGACTGGGCGGCGACGCCCGCGACGATGCCGAGGATGCCGGCCGAGGCCAGCAGCGAGGCGCCGGCCGCGCGCATCGCGGGGAAGGTCAGCAGCATCGAGGCGGCGGCCACGACGATGACGACCGCCGAGACCACGCGCATGATCAGCTCGACCTGGGTGCGCACCCGCCGCACCCGGGCGGGGTCGCGGTGGGCGCGGGAACTGGCGTAGCGCGAGTACGAGGTCTCGACTATCGCCGCGGCGATCCGGATCGTCAGCCAGGCGGCCGACCCGATCAGCACCAGGGTCAGCGTCCGGCCGATGCCGGCCTTGTGCTCCAGGAGCAGTTTGGCCTGGTCGTAGGAGCCTCTGAGCAGGGCGGCGCACAGGACGAGTTGGTAGGGCACGCGGGCACGGCGCAACAGGCCCCACAGAGGTGTCTCGTGGTGCCGTTCGTCGGCCTTGCGCAGCAGCAGGTCGGTGGCCCAGCCGATGAGCAGGGTGAGGAACACCGAGCCGCCGATCACGGCAAGCGGGCGGAGTACGTTCTCCATGCCTGCGCTCCTAACCGGAGCCGGCCGGGCATGAACATGTGTCTTCGCCGGGATCGCGGGTAGCGCCCCCGGCGATGTGACGAGGTCAACCCGCGTCCCGGCGTGGCCGAACCGCGGCGGGCGGCGCCCCTGGCGGCTGGCACCATGGCCTCATGAACATCATGCTCTTCCACTCCACCCAGGGCCTCAGGCCCGCCGTGCGCGAGGCCGCGGACCGGCTGCGCGCCGCCGGGCACGAGGTGTGGACCCCGGACCTCTTCGAGGGGCGTACGTTCGACTCGATCGAGGAGGGCGTCGCCTTCAAGGACGGCGTCGGCAAGGACGAGCTGCTCCGGCGCGCCGTGCTGGCCGCGGCGCCGTACTCGGAACGGGGCCTGGTGTACGCCGGGTTCTCGCTGGGCGCCGCGATCGCGCAGACCCTCGCCCTCGGCGACGACAAGGCGCGCGGCCTGCTGCTCCTGCACGGCACCTCCGACGTCGCGCCGAACGCGGCCGTGGACGCCCTGCCCGTGCAGCTGCACGTGGCCGAGCCCGACCCGTTCGAGACGGACGACTGGCTGAGCGCCTGGTACCTCCAGATGGGCCGCACCGGCGCCGACGTGGAGGTGTACCGCTACCCGGGGGCCGGCCACCTCTACACCGACCCGGACCTGCCGGACCACGACGCGCAGGCGGCCGAGGCCACCTGGCGGGTGGCGCTCGGCTTCCTCGACAGCCTGTAGGGCGGCGGCCCGGCGCGGCTACACCGGGTCGTAGGTCCGCTCGACCTTCTGGGTGCCGCTGCGGGTGCGGTACGACCGCGCCCAGGACGAGGTGGCGTCCTGCTTCGTGCGGTCGGAGACGACGTAGTAGTCCATCTGCGCGCGCTGCGCGGTGATGTCCAGGACGCCGTAGCCGTGCCGGTCCGTGTCCACCCAGTGCACGTGCCGGTTGGCGGCCTGGATGACCGGTGCGGCCACCGCCGAGACCACGCCCTCGGGCACCTTGACGATGTCGTCGAGGTTGTCCGAGGTCATCGAGGTGACCACGAACTCCGTGGCGGCCGAGGCGGACAGCGGGTAGGTGCCGGCGTCCACCGGCACGTCGTTGGCCCACGCCATGTGGATGTCGCCGGTCAGGAAGACGGTGTTGCGGATGGCGTTGGCGCGCAGGTGGGCCAGCAGCTCGCGGCGGTCGTCGGTGTAGCCGTCCCACTGGTCGCTGTTGATCGCCAGGCCCTCCTGCGGCAGCCCGAGCAGCTTCGCCAGCGGCTTGAGCAGGTCGGCGGAGAGGGAGCCGACGACGAAGGGGGAGATCATCACCGAGTTGCCGACCAGCCGCCAGGTGGTGTCGGACGCCGCGAGACCCGACTTCAGCCAGTCCAGCTGGGCGCGGCCGGTGATGGTGCGGTCCGGGTCGTCGACCGAGCCGCTGCCGGTGGACGCCTGCTGGGAGCGGAAGGAGCGCAGGTCGAGCAGGGACAGGTCGGCGAGCTTGCCGAAGCGCAGCCGGCGGTAGGTGGTGCCGGCGATCGCCGGGCGGACCGGCATCCACTCGAAGTACGCCTGCTGGGCGGCGGCCTTGCGGTCGCTCCAGGCGCCCTCGGCGCCCTCGGTGTGGTTGACCGCGCCGCCCGACCAGGCGTTGTCGGCGAACTCGTGGTCGTCCCAGATCGCGACGACCGGCGCCCGGTGGTGCAGCGCCTGGAGGTCGGGGTCGGTCTTGTACTTCGCGTGCCGGATCCGGTAGTCGGCCAGGGTGAGGATCTCGTTGGCCGGGGCGTGCGGGCGCACCACCTTGCCGCGCGCCGCGTACTCGCCCGACTTGTACTCGTAGATGTAGTCGCCCAGGTGCAGCCAGGCGTCCAGGTCACCGCGGGCCGCGAGGTGCCGGTACGGGGAGAAGTAACCGGCCTCCCAGTTGGCGCAGGAGACCACGCCGAAGCGCAGCCCGGTGACGGCGGCGTCGTGGGCGGGCGCGGTGCGGGTGCGGGCGGCGGGGGAGTCGGCGCCGCCGGCGGAGAAGCGGAACCAGTAGTCGGTGGCCGGCGCCAGGCCGCGTATGTCGGCCTTGACGGTGTGATCGCAGGCGGCGGTCGCGGTGGTGGAGCCCCGGGCGACGACGTCCGTGAACGCCTTGTCCCGGGCCACCACCCAGCTCACCTCGGTGTCCGGACCGAGCCCGGAGCCCGGCACGGCCTCCTCGGTCGGGGTCACCCGGGTCCACAGCAGGACACCGTCGGGCAGCGGGTCGCCGGAGGCGACGCCGTGCAGGAAGGCGGGCGCGCTCGCGGCGGCCCGCGCGGGCAGCGCGGCGGCGAGCGGCGCCGCCAGCACCACACCGGCCGCCGCGGCCTTGACGACCGTACGGCGGCGCGGGGAAAGCGGGTTGACGAGCTCGGCTCGCGAGGCGTCGTCCTGGGTTGCTCTGTATCGACTGGTCACGGCCGATCAGATTACTGATCAGTACACCCGATGAGCGGGCGAACCGACAAAAGTTCGCCCGCTCTTCGGCCCGGGTTGGGACCGCGCGCCCGATCAGCCCTTCAGGGCCGCGTCGATGGCCTTGTTGAAGTCCTCCGGGGTGGACGGCGCGTTCTTGCCGTCGGGGCCCGTCAGCGTCTTGCCGTCCATCTTCAGGGTCGGGGTGCCGCTGATGCCGTCCTTGTCGAAGATTTTCGCCTCCTCCAGGGCCCAGCGGTCGTAGGTGCCCTCCTTCACGGCCTTCTGGAAGGCCGCGTTGCCCTTGAGCGCGGGGACCGTGTCCGCGATCTTGAGCAGGTAGGCGTCGTCCTTGAACTTGTCGTCGGTCTCCTCGGGGTGCCACTTGGTCGAGTACATCGCGGACTTGAACTCGACGAACGCCTCCGGGCTGACGTTCAGCGCGGCGCCGAGGGCGCTGAGCGCGTTCTTGGAGCCCACGCCCGGGAGGTTCTTGTCCAGGAAGGTCGCGCCGACGTACTGGAGCTTGAACTTGCCGTCGTCGACGTCCTTCTTCACCGTCGAGCCGACGGCCTGCTCGAACTGGGCGCAGACCGGGCAGCGCGGGTCCTCGTAGACGGTGAGGGTCTTCTTGGCGGTGCTCTTGCCTATGACGACGGTCGTGCCGTTCTCGCCGGTGGTGTGGGCCGGCTTCACCAGCGGCTTGGTCTTCGCCGCGTCCCAGCCGCTGGGCTTGTTGGCCTGGACGACGGCGTATCCGATGCCGCCGGCCGCGGCCAGCACGACGACGACGGAGGCGGCGACGATGACCTGCCGCTTCGTCCGGTCGCGCTTGGCCTGGCGCTCGCGCTCGGCGCGCAGCCGCTCGCGGGCCGCCGTCTTCGCCGTCTGGCTGTTGCGCTTGCTCATGGTGGTGTTCTCCTCAAGGGCGCGCGGGCGGGCCGCGCGGGGTTCGGTGGGGACCTGTCGTGCCCGGGGCGCCGTCGCCGCTCCTGGAGGGAGCCGTTCCCGGAGGAGCCGTGGGAGCCGGCTCTCGGAGGAGTCAGGCGAGGGCGGCCGGGCACGGCGGTCCGCGCCGTCCCAGGGAGTGCGCGAGGAGGAGGGTGCGCGGCCTGCCGCGGTGCGGTGCGGGCCGGCCGGGCCGGGCCGCGGCGCGCTCGCGGCGGACCGTGACGGCGGCCACCGCGAGCAGCAGCGGCCGGAAGGTGAGCGCCGCCGCCGAGCGCAGCAGCCGGGCGAGCGCGCGTTCGCCGCGGCGCAGCCAGGCGGCGGCGACGAGGCCGACGCCGAGGTGCGCGGCGAGCAGCAGCCAGGCGGTGGCCGGGTCGGCGTGGGCGAGCAGCGGCACCAGTCGGTCGCCGCCCCCGCTCAGCCGGGCCAGCGGGGTGCCGACGTCGTGGCGGTCGCCGCACAGCACGTCCCAGCCCACCGAGCGCAGGGGCCCCGCGACCGGGCCGCCGGCGGGGCCGTAGCAGAGCTGCTGGCCGGTGGTGAAGACCGTGTCGGCGGCCAGCTCCAGCGGGATCAGCAGGGCGGCGATCCGCCCGAAGCCGCGTTCGCGCCCGGCCAGGGCGTAGGCGAGCGCGAAGACGGCGGCCGCGACGGCGGCCACCGTGTTCAGCGGCAGCGGGACCCGCGACAGCAGCACGTGCGACGCGGTGCTGAGCGTCACGACCACGGCCGTGAACAGCGCCGCGCGTACGGCTCTGAGGGGGGTCCCGGATATGTCCATAGCGAGAGGAGAGTGTGTCATGCGGGCCGGTAAGAGGTCTCTAAAGGAACCCTGTGAGCGGCCCTTCCGTCACAGACCCGGAATCCGTCCGTTGCGGAACAGGTCCACGAAGATCTGGTGGTCGGCACGCGCGCGTGCCCCGTAGGCGTGCGCGAAGTCCACCAGGAGCGGGGCGAAGCCCTCCTCGTCGGCCGCGATCGCCGCGTCGATGGCCCGCTCGGTGGAGAACGGCACCAGCGACTCCCCGGACTGGTCGTCCGCCGCCGCGTGCATGGTGGCGGTGGCCCGGCCGAGGTCGGCGACGACCTGCGCGATCTCCTCCGGGTCGTCGACGTCGCCCCATTCCAGGTCCACCGCGTACGGCGAGACCTCGGCGACCAGCTGGCCGGCGCCGTCCAGCTCGGTCCAGCCCAGCCACGGGTCGGCGTGCGCCTGGAGGGCGCGCTGGGAGATCACCGTGCGGTGCCCCTCGTGCTGGAAGTAGTCGCGGATCGCCCGGTCGGCGATGTGCCGGGAGACGGCCGGGGTCTGGGCCTGCTTGACGTAGATCACCACGTCGTTCTCCAGGGCGTCGCTGTTGCCCTCCAGGAGGATGTTGTACGACGGCAGCCCGGCCGAGCCGATGCCGATCCCGCGGCGGCCGACCACGTCCTTGACGCGGTAGGAGTCCGGGCGGGCCAGCGAGGACTCGGGCAGCGTCTCCAGATAGCCGTCGAAGGCGGCCAGCACCTTGTAGCGGGTGGCGGCGTCCAGCTCGACGGAGCCGCCGTCGGGCGCGAAGCGGCGCTCGAAGTCGCGGATCTCCGTCATCGAGTCCAGCAGCCCGAACCGGGTCAGCGACCGGGCGTCGCGCAGCGCGTCCAGCAGCGGGCCCTCGGCGGTGTCCAGGGTGAAGGGCGGCACCTCGTCGTCCTTGGCGCCGGCGGCCAGGGCGTGGACGCGCTCGCGGTAGGCGGCGGCGCAGACGGTCACCAGCTCGGTGATCTGGTCGTCGCTGAGCGCCTTGGCGTGGCCGAGCAGGGCGAGGGAGGCGGCCAGGCGCTGCACGTCCCAGGTGAACGGGCCGACATAGGCCTCGTCGAAGTCGTTGACGTTGAAGACCAGACGCCCGTTCGAATCCATGTAGGTGCCGAAGTTCTCCGCGTGCAGGTCGCCGTGGATCCACACGCGCGAGGTGCGCTCGTCCAGGTAGGGCCCGCCCGCTATCGTCCCGCCGCTGCCGGCCGCCAGGTCGTGGTAGAAGAGGCAGGCCGTGCCCCGGTAGAACGCGAACGCCGAGGCCGCCATCTTCCGGAACTTCACCCGGAACGCGGCCGGGTCGGCGGCCAGGAGCTCGCCGAAGGCGGTGTCGAAGACGGCGAGGATCTCCTCGCCGCGCTGCTCGTCGCTGAGCTGGGGGACCGACATCGCGGGATGCCTCCTGGTACAGGTGGTACGTGACGGGTGGGGACGGACCTTCCCCCGGGAGCCCAACGTCCGGCGCCGCCCGGGAGTGCCCGCCTCCGCTGCGCATGAAGGTACGCGGCGGGGCGGCCCGGGTGTCAGTGGCGGGGCATAGACTTCGACGCTGACCCCCAGACTTGTCCGACCCGCCGCCATGCCGTTCCCGAGGAGGCCGAACCGTGTCGAAGCCGCCGTTCACGCACCTGCACGTCCACACCCAGTACTCGCTGCTGGACGGTGCCGCGCGGCTGAAGGACATGTTCGACGCCTGCAATGAAATGGGCATGACGCACATCGCCATGTCCGACCACGGCAACCTGCACGGGGCGTACGACTTCTTCCACACCGCGAAGAAGGCCGGAATCACCCCGATCATCGGCATCGAGGCGTATGTCGCCCCCGAGTCCCGGCGCAACAAGCGCAAGATCCAGTGGGGTCAGCCGCACCAGAAGCGCGACGACGTCTCCGGCTCCGGCGGCTACACCCACAAGACGATGTGGGCGGTCAACAGCACGGGCCTGCACAACATCTTCCGGCTCTCCTCCGACGCCTACGCCGAGGGCTGGCTCCAGAAGTGGCCGCGCATGGACAAGGAGACCATCGCGCGGTGGTCCGAGGGCGTCGTCGCCTCCACCGGCTGCCCCTCCGGCGAGGTGCAGACCCGGCTGCGCCTCGGCCAGGACGAGGAGGCCCTGAAGGCGGCCGCCGACTACCAGGACATCTTCGGCAAGGACCGCTACTTCCTGGAGCTGATGGACCACGGCATCGACATCGAGCACCGGGTCCGCGACGGCCTCCTGGAGATCGGCCGGAAGCTCGGCATCCCGCCGCTGGTCACCAACGACTCGCACTACACCTACGCGCACGAGGCGACCGCCCACGACGCGCTGCTGTGCATCCAGACCGGCAAGAACCTCTCCGACCCCGACCGCTTCCGGTTCGACGGCACCGGCTACTACCTGAAGTCCACCGACGAGATGTACGCCATCGACTCCTCGGACGCCTGGCAGCAGGGCTGCGCCAACACGCTCCTGGTGGCCGAGATGGTCGACACCGCGGGCATGTTCGAGAAGCGCGACCTCATGCCCAGGTTCGACATCCCCGAGGGCTACACCGAGGTCACCTGGTTCAAGGAGGAGGTGCGCCGCGGCATGGAGCGCCGCTTCCCCGGCGGCATCCCCGAGGACCGCCAGAAGCAGGTCGAGTACGAGATGGACGTCATCATCCAGATGGGGTTCCCGGGCTACTTCCTCGTCGTCGCCGACTTCATCATGTGGGCCAAGAACAACGGCATCGCCGTCGGCCCCGGCCGCGGCTCGGCGGCCGGCTCGATCGTCGCCTACGCCATGGGCATCACCGACCTCGACCCGATCCCGCACGGCCTGATCTTCGAGCGGTTCCTCAACCCCGAGCGCGTCTCCATGCCCGACGTCGACATCGACTTCGACGAGCGCAGGCGCGTCGAGGTGATCCGGTACGTCACGGAGAAGTACGGCGCCGACAAGGTCGCCATGATCGGCACCTACGGCAAGATCAAGGCCAAGAACGCGATCAAGGACTCCGCGCGCGTGCTGGGCTACCCGTACGCGATGGGCGACCGCCTCACCAAGGCCATGCCCGCCGACGTCCTCGGCAAGGGCATCGACCTGAACGGCATCACCGATCCCGCGCACCCGCGCTACAGCGAGGCCGGCGAGATCCGCGCGATGTACGAGAACGAGCCGGACGTGAAGAAGGTCATCGACACCGCCAAGGGCGTCGAGGGCCTGGTGCGACAGATGGGCGTGCACGCCGCCGGCGTGATCATGTCCAGCGAGACCATCACCGAGCACGTCCCGGTCTGGGTCCGGCACACCGACGGCGTGACCATCACCCAGTGGGACTACCCGAGCTGCGAGTCGCTCGGCCTGCTGAAGATGGACTTCCTCGGCCTGCGCAACCTGACGATCATGGACGACGCCGTCAAGATGGTGAAGTCCAACAAGGGGATCGACATCGATCTCCTCGGCCTCCCGCTGGACGACCCCACCACCTTCGAACTGCTCCAGCGCGGCGACACCCTCGGCGTCTTCCAGTTCGACGGCGGCCCCATGCGCTCCCTGCTGCGCCTGATGAAGCCGGACAACTTCGAGGACATCTCCGCCGTGTCCGCGCTGTACCGCCCGGGCCCCATGGGCATGGACTCGCACACCAACTACGCGCTGCGCAAGAACGGCCTCCAGGAGATCACCCCGATCCACAAGGAGCTGGCGGAGCCCCTGGAAGAGGTCCTGGCCGTCACCTACGGCCTGATCGTCTACCAGGAGCAGGTGCAGAAGGCCGCCCAGATCATCGCCGGCTACTCGCTCGGCGAGGCCGACATCCTGCGCCGCGTGATGGGCAAGAAGAAGCCCGACGAGCTGGCCAAGAACTTCACCATCTTCCAGGCCGGCGCCAAGAGGAACGGCTACAGCGACGAGGCCGTCCAGGCGCTGTGGGACGTGCTGGTCCCGTTCGCCGGCTACGCCTTCAACAAGGCCCACTCGGCCGCCTACGGCCTGGTGTCCTACTGGACCGCCTACCTCAAGGCCAACCACCCCGCCGAGTACATGGCCGCGCTGCTGACCTCCGTCAAGGACGACAAGGACAAGTCGGCGGTCTACCTCAACGAGTGCCGCCGCATGGGCATCAAGGTGCTGCCGCCCAACGTCAACGAGTCCGAGTCGAACTTCGCCGCCCAGGGCGACGACGTGATCCTCTTCGGCCTCTCCGCCGTCCGCAACGTCGGCACGAACGTCGTCGAGTCGATCATCAAGTCCCGCAAGGCCAAGGGGAAGTACTCCTCCTTCCCCGACTACCTCGACAAGGTCGAGGCCGTGGTCTGCAACAAGCGCACCACCGAGTCGCTGATCAAGGCCGGCGCCTTCGACACCATGGGCCACACCCGCAAGGGCCTCACCGCGCAGTACGAACCGATGATCGACACCGTGGTCGCGGTCAAGCGCAAGGAGGCCGAGGGCCAGTTCGACCTCTTCGGCGGGATGGGCGAGGAGACCAGCGGCGAGCCCGGCTTCGGACTCGACGTGGAGTTCTCCCCGGACGAGTGGGACAAGACCTACCTGCTCGCCCAGGAACGGGAGATGCTCGGCCTCTACGTCTCCGACCACCCCCTCTTCGGCCTGGAGAACGTGCTCGCCGACAAGGCCGACGCCGGCATCTCCCAGCTCACCGGCGGCGAGCACGCCGACGGCGCGGTCGTCACCATCGGCGGCATCATCTCGGGCCTCCAGCGCAAGATGACCAAGCAGGGCAACGCCTGGGCGATCGCCACCGTCGAGGACCTGGCCGGCTCCATCGAGTGCATGTTCTTCCCGGCGACCTACCAGCTGGTGTCCACCCAACTCGTCGAGGACGCCGTGGTGTTCGTCAAGGGCCGGCTCGACAAGCGCGAGGACGTGCCGCGGCTGGTCGCCATGGAACTCCAGGTCCCCGACCTGTCCCACGCCGGCGCGAACGCCCCCGTGGTCCTCACCATCCCGGCCACCCGCGTCACCCCGCCGATGATCAGCCGCCTCGGCGAGATCCTCACCCACCACCGGGGCGAGAGCGAGGTCCGCATCAAGCTCCAGGGCCCGACCAGGACGACGGTGCTGCGTCTCGACCGGCACCGGGTGAAGCCCGACCCCGCCCTCTTCGGCGATCTGAAGGTGCTCCTCGGCCCGTCCTGCCTGGCCGGCTGAGACCGGGAGCGAAAAGGAGGGGGCGTACCCGTGCGCATCGGGTACGCCCCCTCTCGGTACCGGGGCTCAGAGCACGCTCAACGGCCCGCGCACCTCACATCAGTTGTGGCCGAAGCGCTTCTGACGTCCCTTGCGGGCCACGTCGGTGGGACTCAGCTGCGGCGCGTGGTGCTCGGGCTGCGGCTCCGTCACGGAGTGCTCCGTGTCCCGAGGGCCGTTCGCGGCCACGGACGTCTTCTGCCGGCTGCGGTCCTGCTTGCGGTTCTTGGCCATGGTGATCAACCTCCTGCGGGGGATCTAGGGGCCAGGGCCGCGACCAGACTCACACACGCCGACAATGAACGCATGTCGGATAATTACCGTATGTGACAAGGGTCATCGGGCCGTCGGACCCGGAAACGCCACGCCGAAGATCGAGTTCGGGCCGTTAACCCCGGCGCGGTCGGGCAGACTCGAAACAAGCCCGAAGCGAAACCCCGAGCAACAAAACCCGAAACAACCTCCCCGGAAAGAGGGTGGATCGCGTGGACCGCTGCATCGTCCTGGTGGACGCCGGGTACCTGCTGGGCGCCGCCGCCAGCCTCCTCGCCGGGGAACCCTCGCGTTCCCGGATCACCGTCGACCATGCCGCGCTCGTCCAGCGACTGCGCGAACAGGCCGAGTCCGACACCGGCCGGCCGCTGCTGCGCATCTACTGGTTCGACGGCGCCCCCGACCGCGTACCGCAGCCCGAGCACCGCAGACTGCGGGTGATGCCCCGCGTCACCGTCCGCCTCGGCGCGCTGACCCGCAGCGACGGACGCTGGGCGCAGAAGGGCGTGGACGCGGCCATGCACGCCGAACTCACCGAACTCGCCCGCAACCGCGCCTGCTCCGACGTCGTCCTCGTCACCGGCGACGGCGACCTGCTGCCCGGCATGATGGCCGCCAAGGAGCACGGCGTCGCCGTCCACCTGTGGGCCGTGCAGGCCGCCGACGGCGACTACAACCAGTCCGAGGACCTGGTCGCCGAGGCCGACGAACGCCGGGTGCTGGACCGCGCCTGGATCACCAAGGCGGTCCGCGCCAAGGAGTACGGCGGGATCTGCGCGCCGCCGCCCGTGCCCCGCCCCGAGATCGCGGCCATCCTCTCCGCGCCGCTGCCCGAGTCCTCGCTCTCGTCGGCCGGGGAGCGCCCGGCCGGCGAGCGGCCGCACCCGGCGGCCGACGGCGCGGGCCCCCGGGACGGCGCCGGGGAGCGGCTGCCGGCCGCCAAGGGCGTGCCCACGCCCAAGGACCTCGCCGCCCTGCGCGCCCCGGGCGCCCCGGCGTCCGCGCCGCCGCACCCGCCCTCGGCCACCCTGCGCTGGTCCTCCGACCGCGGCTGGGTGGAACGGCCCGGCACGGCCGCCGAACCCGCCGAGGCCGCCGCCATGCCCACCCTCGCCCAGCTGACCAGCGCCGAGCAGCGGTGGGCCGACCGGGAGGAGGACATCACGACCGTCGGCGGCGACCCGTACGAAGTGGGACAGGTGTTCGCCCGGCGCTGGGTGGAGCGGCTCGGCGACCAGGGCCACCTGGAGAAGCTGTCCTCGATGTACCCGCGGGTCCCGCACCGCGTCGACGGCGAGCTGCTGCGCTACGCCGCCCGCTTCGGCCTCCTCGCCCACAAGGACGACCAGATCGACGAGAACGACCGCTACGCCATCCGGGCCGGCTTCTGGCGCGAGATCGACGTGCGCACCGGCGTCGAACACGCCCCGGCGGGCGACTGAGCACCAGGTGGGCGACGGCCCGGCCGACCGGCCGGGCCGGGAAGAACCAGGAGCGGACGCCCCAAGGACGAGTAAAGCGCACCGACCCCGTACCCTCGTCCCTTGTGAGTACGCGCGTGGCACAGGCACTTCGGCCCGGAGACGACGTCGTGTGCGCGGTGCGCGGACTGACCAAGACCTACCCCGCCGCCCGCGGCCGGCGCGGCGCGCCCGGCACACCCGAGGTGCGCGCCAGCGACGACGTCGCGCTCGACGTCCGGCGCGGCGAGATCTTCGGCCTGCTCGGCCCGAACGGCGCCGGCAAGTCCACCCTCGTACGGCAGCTCACCGGCCTGATGCGCCCCGACCGGGGCGCCGTCGAGATCCTCGGCCACGACATCGTGGCGCACCCCGAGCGCGCCGCCCGCCTGCTGGCCTACCTCGGCCAGGAGTCCGGGGCCCTGGACGAGCTGACCGTCTCGCTGGCCGCCGAGACCACCGGACGGCTGCGCGGCCTGCCCGCCGCCCGGGCCCGCGCCGAACGGGACGCCGTCCTGGAGGAGCTGGGCCTGACCGCGCTCGCCGGCCGCGCGCTGAAGAAGCTGTCCGGCGGCCAGCGGCGGCTCGCCTGCTTCGCCGCCGCGCTGGTCGGCGAACGGCCGCTGCTGGTGCTGGACGAACCCACCACCGGCATGGACCCGGTGGCCCGGCGGGCGGTGTGGGGCGCCGTCGACCGGCGGCGCGCCGAACGCGGCACGACCGTCCTGCTGGTCACCCACAACGTCATCGAGGCCGAGACGGTCCTCGACCGGGTCGCCGTCCTGGACGGCGGCCGGGTCATCGCCTGCGACACCCCGGCCGGCCTCAAGGAGCGGGTCTCCGGCGAGGTGCGGGTCGAGCTGGTGTGGCGGGAGCGGGCGCCGCTGGAGGTGCCGGAGGTCGCCGCGCTGCGCGAGCGCGCGGTGGAGTCCGGGCGCCGCTGGACGCTGCGCCTGGCGCCCGAGGAGGCCCGCGCCGCCGTGGCGACGGTGACCGGCGGGGCCGCCTTCACCGCCCTGGACGACTTCACCCTCGCCACGCCCAGCCTGGAGGACGTGTACCTCGCGCTGGGCGGCGCCGCCCGGCAGGGGCTGGTGAAGGCGTGAGCCGTGCCGGACTGCGTCACGTGGGACGCGGGGAAGAGGAGCAGTTCGACGTGAGTGTCGTACCCGCCGACGTGCCGGCCGCCGAGGCGCCGGCCCCCACGGTGACCGGACCGCGCGGCGGCGCCGGACGGACGGCGGCCGCCGAGCTGGGGCCGCGGGCGCGGCTGTGGCCGTCGCTGGCGGCCGTCTACCGGGCCCAGCTGTCCCGGGCGCGGGTGGCGCGGATCCCGCTGCTGTTCGTGGCGACCTTCCAGTCCGTCGGCATCATGATCATGATGCGGGGCGTGGTCAGCGGCGGCGGCGAGGCGCACTTCGTGGTGGCCGGCGCCTCGATCGTCGTCGTCGCCTACGTCGCGCTCAACCTGCTCTCGCAGTACTTCGGCCAGCTGCGCTTCAGCGGCGGCCTCGACCACTACGCGACGCTGCCCGTGCCGCCGGCGGCCGTGGTGCTGGGCGCGGCGGCCGCCTACGCCTCCTTCACGGTGCCGGGCACGCTCGTCACCGCCGTCCTCGGCTGCGTGCTGTTCGGGCTGCCGCTGGGCAACCTGTGGGTGCTGGTGGCGGTGATCCCGCTCGCGGGGGCCGCGCTCTCCGGTCTCGGGGCCGCCTGCGGGCTGCTCGCGCCGCGCCCGGAACTGGCCACCTTGCTGGGCCAGTTGGGGATGTCGGCGGCGCTGCTGCTGGGCGTCCTGCCGCCGGACCGGATGCCGGGGGTCGTACGGCTGGCCCGGGACCTGCTGCCGTCGACGTACGGCGTGGAGGCGTACGCGCGGACCTTCGCCGAGCGGCCCGACTGGGCGTACGTCGCCGTGGACATGGCCGTGTGCGCCGGGGTGGGCGTGATCTCGCTGGCCGTGGCCACCTGGGCCTACCGCCGGGCGGCCGTCCGGTGACGCGGCCTCCGGAGCCAACTGGCACGATGGCAGGGTGACCTCTCCGTTGACTCCACCTCCGCCGCCGCACGGGCGGCCGTCCCACCCCTCCCGGCCCGGCGAGTCGGCGCAGACCCCGCAGCCGCAGCCGGAGCCCGCGGACCACGCGCCCGAGGCGCCCGAGGCGCCCGGCGCCCAGGCCGCGCCGGGCCCCGACTGGCAGGCGCCGGTGGCGGGCGGCGGGGCGACGGGATCGCCGTACGGGCAGGACGGCCCCGGGATACGGACCGAGCTGCGGGAGGCCGCCGTGATCACGGTGGCCGTGGCGCTCGGCGGGGTGCTGCTGGGGCTGCTGTGGCTCTGGCTGGCGCCCAGGGTGCCGCTGGTCGGCGAGGTGTCGGACAACAGCTGGGTGGTCTACCTCAAGGACTCCGAGGGCGAGCAGGCGATCGGCGTGGACGGAACGTTCACTCTGCTCGCGCTGGCCCTCGGCGCGCTGAGCGCGGTCGCCGTCTTCCTGCCGCGCAGGCGCGGGGGAGTGCCGCTGGTGGTGGCGCTGTGCGTGGGCGGGCTGCTCGGGTCGCTGCTGGCGTGGCGGCTCGGGCTGTGGCTCGGCCCCGAGCACGACGTGATCGCGCACGCCAAGGCGGTGGGCAAGGGCGTGACCTTCTCCGCCCCGATGAAGCTGGGCGCGAAGGGCGCGCTGCTGGCGTGGCCGCTGGCGGCCCTGGTGATCCACCTCGGCCTCACCGCCCTCTTCGGCCCCCGCGACCCGGACCCGTACGGCTACGACCACGCACCGCGCACGTAGCGGTGGGTCAGCTCCGGCCGATGGGGGCCAGGGTGGCGTGGGTCAGGGCGGCCAGGTCAGCGGGGGACAGCTCGACCTCCAGGCCGCGGCGGCCGGCCGAGACGCAGATCGTGGGATGACCCGTGGCCGAGGCGTCCAGGACCGTGCGGAGCCGCTTGCGCTGGCCCAGCGGGGAGATGCCGCCCCGGACGTAGCCGGTGGTGCGCTCGGCGAGCGCCGGGTCCGCCATCGCCGCCCGCTTGCCGCCGACCGCCGACGCCAGCGCCTTCAGGTCCAGCGACCCCGCCACCGGGACCACGGCCACCGTCAGGCTCCCGTCCACGTCCGCGACCAGGGTCTTGAACACCCGGTCCGGGGAGACGCCCATCGCCTCGGCCGCCTCCTCGCCGTAGGAGGGGTGGGAGGGGTCGTGGTCGTAGGCGTGGACGGTGAAGTCCACGCCCGCCGCGGTCAGGGCCACCGTCGCCGGCGTCCCCGCGGACTGCTGCTGCTTCTTCGCCTTCTTCGCCATGGGCGGCCCGGCTTCCCTCCGCGTTCGTACGTCAGTTCAGGCTGGTGGGGGCGCGCGTCAGCTCGGGCGACGGCAGCGACGGCAGATTGCGGATGATCGCCGTCTCCGCCCGCAGCAGCCGCAGCTCGTCACGCAGCCGCGAGGCGGTGTCCGGCGCCTGGAGCAGCCGCTGCTTGGTCGGCGTGTCCAGCACCATCGCCGCCGCCACCAGGTACGACACCACGTTCGGCTCGTCGGGCAGCTCCGCTCCGGTGGCCAGCGACCGCTCCCGCGCGCCCGCCAGCCGCTTCTGGTACTGCCGGAAGGACCGCAGCACCCCCTCGGCCAGCGCGCCCGCCTCGTCGCCGGACTCGTCGGGCAGCTCCTCCAGCTCCGCCGTCAGATACGGCCCCGAGGCGTCCACCGACAGCAGCCGCACCCGGGTCGTGCCGGTCGCCAGCACCTCGAAGGTGCCGTCGGCCCGCTCCCGTACGGTCGCCGCGTCCGCCACGCAGCCCACCCCGT
Organism: Streptomyces similanensis; assembly: GCF_039543625.1. Classification (NCBI taxonomy): domain Bacteria; kingdom Bacillati; phylum Actinomycetota; class Actinomycetes; order Kitasatosporales; family Streptomycetaceae; genus Streptomyces; species Streptomyces similanensis. Next base: position 42,049 of record NZ_BAABKC010000070.1, read on the forward strand.
GGAACGCCCGGACCGGGGCGGCGCCGAACCCGGCGGCGGGGCCGGTGTCGGTCACCGCCGTCGCGTCGGGCAGGCCCGGGGCGCTCGGGGCCACCTCGTGGCCGTCGCGGATCGCCACGACGGCGAACCGGCGCGGTTCGTCCTCCGGGGTCTTCAGCAGGGCGCGCATCATCGCGCGGTAGCGCTCCTCGAAGACGTTCAACGGGAGCACCAGCCCCGGGAACAGCACGGAGTTCAGCGGGAACAGGGGAAGCCGGACGGTGGTCACGGCCCAGAAGCCTAATGGTCGCGGGCGCGGGCGCGTCGGCCGCGCCCGTTTTCCGGGCCGCCGTCCGGTTTCGCGCCGTGCGCCGAGCGGACCTCGGCGCGCAGTTCGAGGAACCGGCCCAGCGCGTCGTCGGACACCCGGTCCCAGGGGAAGGAGGTGGCGTAGGGGCCGATCAGGGCGAACTGCCCGAGCGCCTCCTCACGGCGGCCGAGCCGGATCAGCAGGTACGCCAGCAGGTTGCGGATCTCCGCCGCCGGCCAGGGCCGGTCCGCCGGGAGCAGGTCCGACAGCGCGATCGCCCGGTCCGCCGCCGCGTCCAGCCGGGCCCGCTCCACCCCGGCGCCGTCGCCGGCCAGACAGGCGAGGGCGGCGCGGGCCGGCAGCGCCTGCACCGGCGAGCCGGCCGGGGCGTCCTGCGCGGCGAGGTCGGCGAAGTCGAAGCACTCGCGGTGCGAGCCGTGCCAGGACGAGGCCAGGTAGCGCAGGGCGGCCACGTGGCAGCCGTAGTGGTGCGGGTCGCGGCGGACCGCGGCCTCCCACAGCTCGCCGAAGTAGGTGTGCCCGGCGCGGCTGCCGCGCGCGTGGTCCAGCGCGACCCGCCAGGGCACCGGGTCCCGGCCGTCGGCGCGAGCGGCGGCGGTGATCAGCGGGCTGACCTCGCGCAGCAGCTCGGCCCGGCCCGGCGAGGGCCAGGCGCGGTCCACGGCGAGCTGGGCGGCGACCAGCAGCGCGTCCGGGTCGTGCGGGGCGGCGGCGCGCCAGTCGCGCAGCCAGTCGGGGCGCGAGCGGGCGAAGGCGGCCAGCCGCAGCGCGTACCGGTCGCGGTCGTCCCACTCGGCCCGCTCGCGGGTGGCGGCGAGCAGGACGGCGGCGGGACCGTAGGCGCCCTGGGCGGCCGCGACCAGCGCCGGTCCGAGACGGTCGTCGGGGACGTCGAGGAGCACCTCGTCGTCGGCGGGCAGCCCGTCGGCGGCGAGGACGGCGACGGGGCGCCGGGCGCTTCGTGTCATCCGGGTGGGGCGGATGAAGGGGGGCAGCAGAGCCATGGTGTCGACCATTGAAAGTGCGCAGGTGGCGACGGCGCCAGAGGGTGTGGGCAAGCCGGTGAAAGTTGTACGCCGACAGGTCAAGGTCCGGTAAAAAGGTGAGGTTTCAACTATGTTCTCACGCCACCGACCCGCCCCCGCACCCGGAACCGCGCCGCGGCCGGACCCGCGCTCCGCCGTCGGCCGCGCCTCAGCGCCGCCGTCAGCCGTGCCTCGGCCGCACCTGGGCTCCAGCCGTCAGCCGCGCCTCAGCGCCGCCGTCGGCCGCGTCTCAGCTCCTCCGCAGCAGCCGGGTGGCCCCCGCCGCCACCGTCGTGGCCAGCACCCAGCCCAGCAGCACCAGCGCCGCCGCGAGCCACTGCCAGCCGCCGCTCAGCTGCCACTGGCTGGCCTGGCCGAAGTCGACGACCGGCAGCAGCAGGTCCAGGGCGTACAGGGCCGGGTTCCAGTGCGGGTGGTCGGCGGAGGCGGCCGGCGGGTGCCCCGCGTGCGCGAAGGCGAGCGAACCGGCGCCCCACAGCACCGCCATCCACACCGCCGCCCGGCCGGGCCGGTACCCGTAGGCCACCGTGACGTCCTGGAGGTAGCCCCACAGCTTGGAGGCCGGCGGCAGCGTCTCGCGGCGGCGGCGGTGCTTGGCCAGGAGCACCTCGCGGGCGTCCTCGTCCTCACCGCAGCCCTTCAGCACCGCCGCCAGCCGCTCGTACGGCTCCGGGTTGAACTCGGCGGTCGCCGCCGACACCCACGCGAGCCGCTCGGCCAGCGGGAACGGGCCCTGCGGCACCAGGTTCTCGTAGGTGAAGCCGCTCATGTGCAGCCGGCCGGGGCCGGGCCAGCTGTCCGCGCGGTCGACCAGCGTCTCGACCTTCGCCCCGGACAGCACCACCTTCCCGCGCCCCGGCCGCTGCCCGAGGAAGCGCAGCTCGGGCGCCTGCACCCGGCGCAGCGACAGCTCCTGGTCGTCGCCGAGGGCGAAGCGCGCCCGCTCCAGGTCGACCGCGTCGCCGAACCGCCCGTCGTCCAGCCGCACCCCGCCCTGGCACTCGAAGTCCTGGATGCGGGTGCCGCGCGCGGGGGTCACCCCGCTCATCAGCGGGTTGCCGAGCCCGGCCGGGGTCAGGTACAGGGTGCGCTCGACGGTCAGCTGGGGCGCGTTGAGCGCGTACCGGGTGTAGGGGCCGGACAGCTTCGCGCCGCGCAGGCTCAGCGACACGCCGATCTTCGCGCTGCGCAGGCTCACCTCGCCGTACGCCTGGAGCAGCTCGGCCTGGAGGTCCTGGCCGACGGCCAGCCCGTCGGCGGCCAGCGAGCGGCCGGCCCGGTCCCGGTGCACGATCGCCTCGTTGAGCAGCAGGTCCGTGCCGATCTGCGCGTCGGTCAGCCGCATCCCGCGCAGGAACCGGCAGCGCGGCAGGTGCAGGTCGCCCTCGGTCTGCACCCGGGCCGCCTCCAGGCGCGGCACCGAGCAGTCCACCATCCGCAGGGTCGTGAAGCGGGCCTCCGGCAGCAGCACCTCCTCCTCGAACCGGCAGCCCTTCATCTCCACGAACGGCACCACCGTGCCGCCGGCCAGATCGAACGGGCCGGTGATCCGCAGTCCGGTCAGCTTCAGCGACGACACCCGCCCGGCGAGCGCGGGCGGCCCGTCCAGCAGCAGCCAGCACACCACTCGCGCCCGCACCGAGCGCTCCGCTCCCCAGGGGGCGTCGCCGTGCGGATCGTCCACGGCCGCGTCCCCGGCGCGCAGGTCGTACACAGTGCCGTTGCGGAAGGCCTGCCACATCCCGGCCTCGACGTCGGTCAGGTCGTCCGGCAGGTCTCCGGCCCGGCGGCCGGTCACCTCGGTCACGGATCTCCCCTTCTTCCCCGGCTACTCGTGAGTTCTGTGGGTTCGTACAACCGGTCATGCCCGGTGTGTGACGATTCGAACGCACAGCGTGAAGAAGATCTTCCGACGATCACTCGAAAGTGCCGGACGCGACGGGCAGGCATCTGATATAGGCCACCGTCACGGGACGACACCCGAGTGACGGACGTTCCGTATCAGCCATTGATACGGGCGAACGGCGTCCGCGCGCGGTCTGAGAGAATTGGAACCGTGATCTCCCGAATCGATCTGCGCGGCGACGCCCTTCCCGAGGGACCCGCCCTGCGTGACCTGCTGCCCCGAGCCGACTTCGACGTTCAGGCCGCCCTGGAGAAGGTGCGGCCGATCTGCGAGGCCGTGCATCATCGCGGTGACGCGGCACTGATCGACTTCGCCGAGAAGTTCGACGGCGTACGGCTGGAATCGGTCCGGGTCCCGGTCGAGGCGATCAAGGACGCGCTGGAGCGGCTCGACCCCGCCGTGCGCGCCGCGCTGGAGGAGTCCATCCGCCGGGCCCGCCTGGTCCACCGCGCGCAGCGCCGGAGCGCGCACACCACCCAGGTCGTCCCCGGCGGCTCGGTCACCGAGAAGTGGGTGCCCGTCGAACGCGTCGGGCTCTACGCGCCGGGCGGCCGCTCGGTCTACCCGTCCTCCGTGGTCATGAACGTCGTGCCCGCCCAGGAGGCCGGCGTCGAGTCCATCGCGCTCGCCTCCCCGGCCCAGGCCGAGTTCGGCGGCCTGCCGCACCCGACGATCCTGGCCGCCTGCGCCCTGCTCGGCGTGGACGAGGTCTACGCCGCCGGCGGCGCCACCGCCGTGGCGATGTTCGCCCACGGCACCGAGTCCTGCCCGCCCGCCAACATGGTCACCGGCCCCGGCAACATCTGGGTCGCCGCCGCCAAGCGCTACTTCACCGGCAAGATCGGCATCGACGCCGAGGCCGGCCCGACCGAGATCGCCGTCCTCGCCGACGACACCGCCGACCCGGTGCACGTCGCCTCCGACCTGATCAGCCAGGCCGAGCACGACCCGCTGGCCGCCGCCGTCCTGGTCACCGACTCCGTCGAGCTGGCGGACGCGGTGGAGAAGGAGCTGGCGCCGCAGGTCGCGGCCACCAAGCACGTCGAGGACCGGATCCGCCCGGCGCTCGCGGGCCGGCAGTCCGCGATCGTCCTGGTGGACGGCCTGGAGGAGGGCCTGCGGGTGGTCGACGCCTACGGCGCCGAGCACCTGGAGATCCAGACCGCCGACGCCGCCGCCGTCGCCGACCGGGTGCGCAACGCCGGCGCGATCTTCATCGGCCCCTGGGCGCCCGTCTCGCTCGGCGACTACGCGGCCGGCTCCAACCACGTCCTGCCGACCGGCGGCTGCGCCTGCCACTCCTCGGGACTGTCCGTGCAGTCCTTCCTGCGCGGCATCCACATCGTCGACTACACGCGCGACGCCCTCGCCGAGGTCGCCCACCACGTGGTGACGCTGGCCGAGGCGGAGGACCTGCCCGCGCACGGCGCGGCGATCAAGGCGCGTTTTGTTGGGAACGAACAGATGTCGCGTGGGTGGAAGGAACCGGAGAGCAAGTGAGCTTCGGAATCGACGATCTCCCCGTACGGGACGAGCTGCGCGGCAAGTCCCCCTACGGAGCGCCCCAGTTGGACGTCCCCGTACGGCTGAACACCAACGAGAACCCCTACCCGCTGCCCGAACCGCTCGTCGAGCGGATCGCGGAGCGGGTCCGCGCGGCCGCCCGCGACCTCAACCGCTACCCCGACCGGGACGCGGTCGAACTGCGCACCGGGCTGGCCGCGTACCTGACGAAGACCGGCCACCACCGCCTCGGCGTCGAGAACGTGTGGGCCGCCAACGGCTCCAACGAGGTCATCCAGCAACTGCTCCAGACCTTCGGCGGGCCCGGCCGCACCGCGATCGGCTTCGAGCCGTCGTACTCGATGCACGCGCTCATCGCCCGCGGCACCGGCACCCGCTGGATCTCCGGCCCGCGCGGCGAGGACTTCACCATCGACCTCGCCGCCGCCCAGAAGGCGATCGCCGAGCACCGGCCGGACGTCGTCTTCGTCACCACCCCCAACAACCCCACCGGCACCGCGGTCCCGCCCGAGACGGTCCTCGCGCTGTACGACGCGGCCCAGGCGGCGAAGCCGTCCATGGTGGTCGTGGACGAGGCCTACATCGAGTTCAGCCACGGCGCCTCGCTGCTGCCGCTGCTGGCGGGCCGCCCGCACCTGGTGATCTCGCGCACCATGTCGAAGGCGTTCGGCGCGGCCGGACTGCGCCTGGGCTACCTCGCCGCGCACCCCGCGGTCGTGGACGCGGTCCAGCTGGTCCGGCTGCCCTACCACCTCTCGGCGATCACCCAGGCGACCGCCCTGGCCGCCCTGGAGCACACCGACACCCTGCTCGGCTACGTCGAGCAGCTGAAGGCCGAACGGGACCGGCTGGTCGCCGAACTGCGCGCCACCGGCTACGACGTGGTCGAGTCCGACGCCAACTTCGTGCAGTTCGGCCGGTTCGCCGACTCCCACCAGGCCTGGCGGAAGATCCTCGACCGGGGCGTCCTGGTCCGGGACAACGGCGTACCGGGCTGGCTGCGGGTGTCCGCCGGCACCCCCGAGGAGAACGACGCGTTCCTGGACGCGGTACGAGAGTTGCAGAAGGAGTTGGACGCATGAGCCGCGTCGGGCGCGTGGAGCGCACCACCAAGGAGACCTCGGTCCTGGTCGAGATCGACCTCGACGGCACCGGCAAGACCGACATCGCCACCGGCGTCGGCTTCTACGACCACATGCTCGACCAGCTCGGCCGGCACGGGCTGTTCGACCTGACCGTCAAGACCGACGGCGACCTGCACATCGACTCCCACCACACCATCGAGGACACCGCCCTCGCGCTCGGCGCCGCCTTCAAGCAGGCGCTCGGCGACAAGGTGGGCATCTACCGCTTCGGCAACTGCACGGTCCCGCTGGACGAGTCCCTCGCCCAGGTCACCGTCGACCTCTCCGGCCGCCCCTACCTCGTGCACACCGAGCCCGAGAAGATGGCGCCGATGATCGGCGAGTACGACACCACGATGACCCGGCACATCCTGGAGTCCTTCGTCGCCCAGGCCCAGGTCGCCCTGCACGTCCACGTGCCCTACGGGCGCAACGCGCACCACATCGTGGAGTGCCAGTTCAAGGCGCTCGCCCGGGCGCTGCGCTACGCCAGCGAGCGCGACCCGCGCGCGGCCGGCATCCTCCCCTCCACGAAGGGCGCCCTGTGACCGGCCTGTCGACCATCCTGATCGTCGTCGGCCTGTTCCTGGTCGGCGGCATCATCTCCTTCGTCAAGCAGGAGATGCCGCGCAGCCTGATCGTGCTGCTGTCCATCGCCGCCGCGATGTGCCTGGTGGCGGGTGTGATGCGGCTGGAGGTGTGGAATTGAGCGCGTCGCCCCGCAAGGTGGTCGTCTTCGACTACGGCTTCGGCAACGTCCGCTCCGCCGAGCGCGCGCTGGCCCGGGCCGGCGCCGAGGTCGAGATCACCCGTGACTTCGACCGGGCGATGAACGCCGACGGGCTGCTCGTGCCCGGCGTCGGCGCGTTCGCCGCCTGCATGCGCGGCCTCAAGGAGGCCCGCGGCGACTGGATCGTGGACCGCCGGCTTGCCGGCGGCCGCCCGGTCATGGGCATCTGCGTCGGCATGCAGATCCTGTTCGCCCGCGGCATCGAGCACGGCGTGGAGGCCGAGGGCCTGGACGAGTGGCCCGGCACGGTCGCCCCGCTGGAGGCCGACGTGGTGCCCCACATGGGCTGGAACACGGTGGAGGCGCCCGCCGACTCGCAGCTGTTCGCCGGCCTCGACTCCGACGCCCGCTTCTACTTCGTGCACTCCTACGCCGTCCAGGACTGGCGGCTGGAGTCGCACAACCCGGCGATGCTCGCCCCCAAGGTCACCTGGGCCACCCACGGCAAGCCCTTCGTGGCCGCCGTGGAGAACGGCGCCCTGTGGGCCACCCAGTTCCACCCCGAGAAGTCCGGCGACGCCGGAGCGCAGCTGCTGACCAACTGGATCGGAACCCTGTGATGGCTTCGAAGCTCGAACTCCTCCCCGCCGTCGATGTGCGCGACGGTCAGGCCGTCCGCCTGGTGCACGGCGAGTCCGGGACCGAGACCTCCTACGGCTCCCCCCTGGAGGCGGCCCTGGCCTGGCAGCGCTCCGGGGCCGAGTGGCTGCACCTGGTCGACCTGGACGCCGCGTTCGGCACCGGCGACAACCGCGCCCTGATCGCCGAGGTCGCCGGCGCCATGGACATCAAGGTCGAGCTGTCCGGCGGCATCCGCGACGACGACACCCTCGCCGCGGCCCTGGCCACCGGCTGCACCCGCGTCAACCTCGGCACCGCCGCCCTGGAGACCCCCGAGTGGGTCGCCAAGGTCATCGCCGAGCACGGCGACAAGATCGCCGTCGGCCTGGACGTGCGCGGCACCACGCTGCGCGGCCGCGGCTGGACCCGCGACGGCGGCGACCTCTACGAGACGCTGGAGCGCCTGGACAAGGAGGGCTGCGCCCGCTACGTCGTCACCGACATCGCCAAGGACGGCACCCTCCAGGGCCCCAACCTGGAGCTGCTGAAGAACGTCTGCGCGGCCACCGACCGCCCGGTCGTCGCCTCCGGCGGCGTCTCCTCGCTCGCCGACCTGCGGGCCATCGCCGACCTCGTGCCGCTCGGTGTCGAGGGCGCCATCGTCGGGAAGGCCCTGTACGCGAAGGCGTTCACGCTCGAAGAGGCCCTGGAGGCTGCATCGTGACAAGGGACACGGCGTCATGACGTCCGAAGCCGTACGGCGGGTGCGGAGCGGAAGTCCGTGGGAGGACAGTTTCGGATTCGCGCGCGCCGTCGCGGCCGGCGACCGGGTGCTGGTCGGCGGCACGACGTCCTTCAAGGGCAGCGTGCTGTACGGCGAGGGCGACCCCTACGAACAGGCGAAGGTGGCCTTCGCCGGCGCGCTGGAGGCGATCGCCGCGTTCGGTCTCGGCCCCGAGTCGGTGGTGCGGACCAGGATGTACCTGTCGCACTCCCGTGACGTCGACGAGGTGGGCCGGGCCCACCAGGAGCTGTTCGGTTCCGTGCGTCCGGTGGCGACCCTGCTGGTCGTGGAGGGCTTCGTCGACCCGCGGATCCTGGTCGAAGTGGAACTAGAGGCATTCAGAGGAGCCGAGAGCACATGACCCTGGCGGTCCGAGTCATCCCCTGCCTGGACGTGGACGGCGGCCGGGTCGTCAAGGGCGTCAACTTCCAGAACCTGCGCGACGCGGGCGACCCCGTCGAGATGGCCAAGGTGTACGACGCCGAGGGCGCCGACGAGCTGACGTTCCTGGACATCACCGCCTCCTCCGGCAACCGCGAGACGACGTACGACGTGGTGCGCCGCACCGCCGAGCAGGTGTTCATCCCGCTCACCGTCGGCGGCGGCGTGCGCACCGCCGAGGACGTCGACAAGCTGCTGCGGGCGGGCGCCGACAAGGTGGGCGTCAACACCGCCGCGATCGCCCGCCCGGACCTGATCCGGGAGATCGCCGAGCGCTTCGGCCGCCAGGTGCTGGTGCTGTCCGTCGACGCGCGCCGCACCGGGTCCGGCTCCTTCGAGGTGACCACCCACGGCGGCCGCGAGGGCACCGGGATCGACGCGGTGGAGTGGGCGCACCGCGCGGCCGAGCTGGGCGCGGGCGAGATCCTGCTCAACTCCATGGACGCGGACGGCACCAAGGACGGCTACGACCTGGAGATGATCGCCGCCGTGCGCGAGCACGTCACCGTCCCGGTCATCGCCTCCGGCGGCGCCGGCCGCCTCGACCACTTCGCGCCGGCCGTCGGCGCGGGCGCGGACGCGGTGCTGGCCGCCTCGGTCTTCCACTTCGGCGACCTGCGCATCGGTGAGGTCAAGGAGACCCTGCGCGCGGCGGGCCACCCCGTGCGCTGACCCCACAGCCCCCGCACTCCGCGCGGAGCACGCCCCGGCCGCCCCTCACGGGTGACCGGGGCTTCCTCTTCCGCAGAAGAGAAAGGAAAGTTGCGCAAATTACCTTGCGCAGTTTTTCTTTCGCGTCTACGGTTCAGGCATGTCAGGAAAGAAGCGCGAGGTCACCGACGTGGGCACGCTCAAGGCGCTCGCTCACCCGCTGCGGATGAAGCTGTACCGGCTGCTGTTCGTGGCCGGCACCGCCACCGCCTCCCAGTTGGCCGAGAAGGTGGACGAGGCCGTGTCCCTGGTCAGCTACCACCTGCGCAAGCTCGCCGAGCACGGTCTGATCGAGGCGGCCGAGCCGCGCAGCGAGGACGCCCGCGAACGCTGGTGGCAGCCCGCCTCCGACGGCGTCTCCGTCCGCGGCGAGGACTTCCGGGACGCGCCGGAGAAGGTGGCGGCGCACCTGGCCGCCTCCCGGCTCTTCATGGCGCAGCGCGCCGACATGTACCGCGCCTACCTCGACGAGCGCGCCCACTGGGGCCCCGAGTGGAACGAGGCCGCCCACGACAGCGAGTCGCTGACCCGGCTGACGGCCTCCGAGCTGGCCGCCTTCCAGCAGGACCTGCTCGACCTGCTGAGGAAGTACGACGAAGCCGGCCGCGCCCGTGAGGCGGCCGGCGACACGGAAGGGCGCGAGCACGTCGCGCTGCACGTGTACGCGTTCCCGTTCCGCGTCTGATCCACGTCTGATCCGCGTCTGATCCGCGTCTGATCCGCGTCTGATCCGCGTCTGATCCGCGTCTGATCCCGCGTCCGAGAGAGGCCGCCGTCGTGACCGTCCTGCCCGTGACCCCTGCCGCCGCCCCGCCCGTCGAACGCCCCGCCCACCGCGACGGCAACGTCCTGCGCTGGCTGACCGCCTACCTCGCGTCGATGATCGGCGACAACGTCTACTACCTCGCGCTGTCCTGGGCGGCCGTCCAGACGGGCACGCCCGCGCAGGCCGGCGTCGTCACCGCGGTGAGCGCGCTGCCCAGGGCGCTGCTGATGCTCGGCGGGGGAGTGATCGCCGACCGGTTCGGACCGCGCCGGGTCGTCATCGGCAGCGACGCCGTGCGCTGCGCCGCCGTCCTCGCGGTGGCGGCCCTGCTGTGGCACACCGGCCCGGGCCTGTGGCCGCTCACCGTCCTCGCCCTGTTCTTCGGCGTCGTGGACGCGGTGTTCATGCCCGCGGTCGGCGCCCTCCCGGCCCGCGTGACCGGCCGCGACCAGCTCGCCCGGGTGCACGGGATGCGCGGCCTCGCGGTCCGCTGCGCGAGCGTCGTCGGCGCCCCGCTCGGCGGCCTCGCGATCGCGGCCGGCGGCGCGGCGGCCGCCTTCGGGATCGCCGGCCTGCTGATCGCCGTCTCCGTGCCGCTGCTCACCTCGGTGCGGGTGCGGCGGCTGCCGCCGGACGAGACCGCGCGCGCCGGCGGCGCCACCGCCCGGCAGGACCTGGCGGCCGGACTGCGTTACATCCGCGGGCACCGGGTGCTGTTCCCGCTGATGCTCGCCATCGCCCTCGGCGACCTCGGCTTCGCCGGCCCGCTCAACGTCGGCCTCACCCTGCTCGCCGACGAGCGCGGCTGGGGCGCCGCCGGCATGGGCTGGGTGCTGGCCGGCTTCGGCACCGGGGCCGGCGCCGCCTCCCTGCTGCTGGCCGTACGCGGCCGGCTCCCGCACGCCGGCCGGCTGACCGCGTACACGATCTTCGCGGGCTCCGCGGCCATCGGCGCCCTCGCCTACGCGCCGGGCGTCACCGCGGCCGTCGGCGTGGCCCTGCTCGTCGGCCTCCTCGCGGGGCTCAGCGGCACCCTGTGCGGCGCGCTGCTCCAGACTCAGGCCGAACCGGCCTACCTCGGACGGGTCACCGCCGTGTCCGGCCTGGTCAGCCTGGGCCTGGCCCCCCTCGGCATGCCGCTGTCCGCCGCCGCGATCGGGGCCTACGGCACCGGACCGGTCTTCATCGTGAGCGCGACGGTCTGCGCCCTCGGCGGCGTCGTAGCCCTGGCCGCCCCGGCCCTGCGCCGCGCAGAACTCCCGAACTGAACACCCCGGGCGCGCGAGCTGAGCCTGCCGGACTTCCGTACGCGCCGGACTCCCGGGCCGTACGCGCCGAGTGCTCGGGCCGTACGCGCCAGGCGCCCGGGCCGGCCCCGCCGGGGGTTCCGGGGCGGAGCCGGCGAACGGGCCCCGTTCAGAAGCCCAGCCGCTTGGAGCCCGACACCTGCTCGATCGCGGCCGGCTCGCCCTCCAGATCCACCCGGGCCGCGCCCTGCCGGCCGAAGGCGAACATCAGCAGCTCCGCCGGCTCGCCGGTCGCCGTCACCACCGGGGCGCCCCGGTGCGCCACCGCTGTCTGGCCGTTGGGGCGGCGCAGCACCAGGCCGGTCGGAACGCCCCGGCCCAGCAGCCGGGCCGTGCGCTCCAGACGCGACCACAGCGTCTCCTGGAAGACCGGGTCCAGCTCGCGCGGCGACCAGCCCGGCTGCGCCCGCCGCACGTCCTCGGCGTGGACGTAGAACTCGACGGTGTTGGCCGCCTCGTCGACCTGCTTGAGCTGGAAGGGCGAGAACCGCGGCGGACCGGTGCGGATCAGCTGGATCAGTTCCTCGTACGGCTTGGCGGCGTACTCGTCCTGCACCTTCTGCAACCGCCCGGCCAGCGGCTTGATCAGCGCGCCCCCGGCCGCGTCGGGACGCCGCTCGCGCACCACCACGTGCGCGGCCAGGTCACGGGCGAGCCACCCCTCGCACAGGGTCGGCGCCTCCGGACCGGCGGTCTCCAAGAGGTCGGCGAGCAGGAGCCGTTCACGCTTGGCAAAGGTCGACATGGAGTCAGCCTACGACCGCCCGCCCCGTCCGCCCACCCGTCCCCCGGACCACCGCCCCAGGCCGGCGCCCGCCGCCGGCCGCCCCGCCCACAGAGTGGACGGCGGCCCCCGGCCACCCCGGCCGCGCGGCACAATGGCACCCATGACCAGCACGCCCGGTACCCCCCGGCCCAGCAGCCTCGACCCCGAGATCGCCGCGCGGCTCAAGCGCGGCGCCGACGGACTCCTGCCCGCGATCGCCCAGCAGTTCGACACCGGAGAGGTGCTGATGCTGGGCTGGATGGACGACGAGGCGCTGCACCGCACCCTGACCACCGGCCGCTGCACCTACTGGTCGCGCAGCCGCCGCGAGTACTGGGTCAAGGGCGACACCTCCGGCCACGTCCAGCACGTGCGCTCCGTCGCCCTGGACTGCGACGCGGACACCCTGCTGGTCAAGGTCGACCAGGTCGGCGCCGCCTGCCACACCGGCGAGCGCACCTGCTTCGACGCCGACGTCCTCCTCAAGGACGGCGCCCCCGCGCTCCCGCACGACGGCACCGGCTCCGCCGCGGCCGCCGCGGATCAGTAGGGTCGGCCGCCATGGACCTCGAGACGTTCCGCAAGCTGGCCGCCGACCGCCGCGTCATCCCGGTCACCCGCAAGCTCCTCGCCGACGGCGACACCCCCGTCGCCCTCTACCGCAAGCTCGCCGCCGAGCGCACCGGCACCTTCCTGCTGGAGTCCGCGGAGAACGGCCGCACCTGGTCCCGCTACTCCTTCGTCGGCGTCCGCAGCTCCGCCACCCTCACCGAGAAGGACGGCCGCGCCCACTGGCAGGGCGCCCCGCCGGTCGGCGTCCCCGTCGAGGGCGACCCGCTGGCCGCCCTGCGAGCCACCGTCGAGGCGCTGCACACCCCCCGCGACCTCGCCCAGGACCTGGGCCTGCCGCCCTTCACCGGCGGCATGGTCGGCTACCTCGGCTACGACATCGTGCGCCGCCTGGAGAAGATCGGCCCCGGCGAGCGCGACGACCTCCGGCTGCCCGAGCTGACCATGCTGCTCACCAGCGACCTCGCCGTCCTCGACCACTGGGACGGCACCGTGCTGCTGATCGCCAACGCGATCAACCACAACGACCTCGACACCGGCGTCGACGAGGCGTACGCCGACGCCGTCGCCCGCCTCGACGCGATGGAGGCCGACCTGTCCCGGGCGGTGCCCCAGCCGCCCGCCGCCCTGCCGCCCTCCGCGCTGCCCGAGTACACCGCCCGGTGGGGCGGCGCCGACTTCCGGGCCGCCGTCGAGGACGTCAAGGAGCGCATCCGCGCCGGCGAGGCCTTCCAGGTCGTCCCCTCGCAGCGCTTCGAGACGCCGTGCACCGCCAGCGCCCTGGACGTCTACCGGGTACTGCGGGCCACCAACCCCTCGCCGTACATGTACCTGCTGCGCCTGGACGGCTTCGACGTCGTCGGCTCCTCGCCCGAGGCCCTGGTCAAGGTCGAGGACGGCCGGGCCATGGTCCACCCCATCGCCGGCACCCGCCCGCGCGGCGCCACCCCCCAGCAGGACCAGGCCCTCGCCGACGAACTCCTCGCCGACCCCAAGGAACGCGCCGAGCACCTGATGCTCGTCGACCTCGGCCGCAACGACCTGGGCCGGGTCTGCGAACCGGGCTCCGTGGAGGTCGTCGACTTCATGTCCATCGAGCGCTACTCGCACGTCATGCACATCGTCTCGACGGTGACCGGCCGGGTCGCCCCGGACCGCACCGCCTTCGACGTGCTCACCGCCTGCTTCCCGGCCGGCACCCTGTCCGGCGCGCCCAAGCCGCGCGCCCTGCAGATCATCGACGAACTCGAACCCTCCCGGCGCGGCCTGTACGGCGGCTGCGTCGGCTACCTCGACTTCGCCGGCGACTCCGACACCGCCATCGCCATCCGCACCGCCGTGCTGCGCGACGGCACCGCCCACGTCCAGGCGGGCGCCGGCGTCGTCGCCGACTCCGACCCGGTGGCCGAGGACACCGAATGCCGCAACAAGGCCGCCGCCGTGCTCAGGGCGGTGCACACCGCCAACCGGCTGGCCCGCTAGGAGAGGTGGGACGGGGGAGGTGGGGCGTATCTCACGTACCCGTGACGAGCCCCGGGTGACGGTCCGCCCCGGGTGCACGCGATAGTGGAGTACGTGACTGCCGTACCTCACCCCCGTACCGAAGCCGCCGCCCCCGCCCGGTCCGGCCGCCGCAGCCTCGCCGTCGCCCTGCTGTGCGGCGCGCTCGGCGTGGCCGTGGCGCTGCTCGCGTCCCGGCAGCGCTGGGCGGAGGGCACCGCGACGGTGGCCGGCGGCGCCTTCCCGCTGACCGTCAAGGGCAGCGACGTGACGGGCGTGCCCGCGGCGCTCGCCGTGGTGGGCCTGGCCGCGCTCGTCGCCGTCTTCGCCGTCCGCCGCTCCGGCCGCCTGCTGGTATCCGCCCTGCTCGCGCTCTCCGGCGCCGGCACCGTCGCGGCGGCCGTCTCCGGCGCCTCCGACAACGGCGCCCTGGACGCCCGGGCCGCCCAGGTCTCCGGCGACACCGCCGCGACCGCCGCCGCGATCGGCCACACCGGCTGGCCCTACGTCGCCGCGGCCGGCGGCGCGCTGATCCTGCTGGCCGGACTGCTCGCCCTGCGCTTCGGCCGGCTGTGGCCCACCATGTCCGGCCGCTACGAACGCTCCGGCGCGCCCCGGCCCCGCGCGGCCCGCCCCGTCGACCCCGACCGGCCCGAGGACCTGTGGAAGGCCCTCGACCGCGGCGAGGACCCCACCGGCACTGGACCGGCCTGACCCGGGCGCCCGGCCCCGGCGCGCCGGCCGGCCGCGACACGTGCGCGAGGAGCCACCCCCGATCACCTCGCGTGCACGGGTACGGGACAATGGTCGCGAGCGTCCGGCTCAGACACGTACAAGCAACGAGGAGCAAGTCATGGCGGGCAGCAGCCACGGTCACACCCCGGCCGCCTGGACCGGTGTCATCATCGCCTTCATCGGTTTCTGCGCCGCTGGCGCCTTCATGGTGGCCGCCCAGCCGGTCGGCTTCTGGGCCGGCATGGGCGTGGTGCTGCTCGGCGGTGTCGTCGGCGCCATCATGCGCATGATGGGCCTCGGCCAGAAGAACGAGCACCCCGTCCACCAGATCGCGGGCCAGGGCGAGCCGGCCGGCGCCAAGAGCTGACACCCGTACGGCGGACCCGTACGGAACGCGCGGGAGGGGCGGCCCGCAGTCGCCCCTCGCGCGCGGACCGGCCGGCCGCCCCCGGCGCGCGCCCGCCCGCCGCGCCGGGCAGAATGCCAGGCGTGAACGCCGAGAGCCGAGTGGCGCCGCCGGGACCGGAGTCCGTCCCGCGACGGCTCGCCGTCCCCGCCGGGGTGCTGACCGCCGTCGCCGCCGCCTTCGCCTACGTCGGCGCGGTGGACCCGAACGAACCCGGCCACTACCCGGCCTGCCCCCTGCTGCGCTACGCCGGCCTCTACTGCCCCGGCTGCGGCGGACTGCGCAGCGCGCACGCCGTCGTCCACGGCGACCTCGCCGCGGCCCTCCACGACAACGCCCTGGCCGTCGCCGGCTACCTGCTCTTCGCCGCGGTGTGGACCGCGTGGGCGATCCAGGCGGCGCGCGGCCGGCGCCTGCGCCTGGATCCGCGGCCGGCGCACCTGTGGAGCGCGCTCGCCCTGTTCGCGGCCTTCACCGTCGTGCGCAACCTGCCCCTCGGCGCCCCGCTCCATCCCTGACCCGGGCAGCCGCCGTCCGGTGACCGGGCCGGCCCCTGTCCAGGTCGTGGGACCGCGCTCCACCGGATGCGGGGCCGACGCCCTCCTGCGGATACCATCGCAGTGACCGCCGGTTCCGCCCGTTTCACCGCCAAGCGGACGCCGGGGGCCGTTCGACCCGCTGGAACATCCCACCGTCTGGAAGGGGGCCGCTCGCGTGAGTGTGCTCGACGAGATCATCGACGGAGTCCGTGCCGACCTTTCGGAGCGGCAGGCGCGCGTCAGCCTCGAAGAGCTCAAGGAGCGCGCGGCGAAGGCTCCGGCCGCCAAGGACGGTCTGGCCGCGCTGCGCGGCGACGGCGTCAAGGTGATCTGCGAGGTCAAGCGCTCCAGCCCGTCCAAGGGCGCGCTGGCCGCGATCGCCGACCCGGCCGGCCTCGCCGCGGACTACGAGGCGGGAGGCGCCTCCGTCATCTCGGTGCTGACCGAGCAGCGCCGCTTCGGCGGCTCGCTCGCCGACCTGGAGGCGGTCCGCGCCCGCGTGGACATCCCCGTCCTGCGCAAGGACTTCATCGTCACGTCGTACCAGCTGTGGGAGGCCCGGGCCTACGGCGCCGACCTCGCCCTGCTGATCGTCGCCGCGCTCGACCAGCCGGCCCTGGAGTCGCTGATCGAACGCGCGGTGTCCATCGGCCTCACCCCGCTGGTCGAGGTGCACGACGAGGACGAGGTGGAGCGCGCGGTGGACGCGGGCGCCAAGGTCATCGGAATCAACGCGCGCAACCTCAAGACGCTGGAGGTCGACCGCGACACCTTCGAGCGCGTCGCGCCGGAGATCCCGGACCACCTCGTCAAGATCGCCGAGTCCGGCGTCCGCGGCCCGCACGACCTGATCGCCTACGCCAACGCCGGCGCCGACGCGGTCCTGGTCGGCGAGTCCCTGGTCACCGGCCGCGACCCCCGGACGGCGGTCGCCGACCTGGTGGCGGCCGGCACCCACCCCGCGCTGCGGCACGGCCGCGGCTGACCTGCCGGTAGGCTTGTCCCCGATGACGCTCACCATGACCCCCGTGGACCGGTACGCCCGCCTCGCGCGCGGCTGCCGTCCCCGCGGCTGCCGCGCGCCGGCCCGCAGGGTCCACGGCCGCCGGGTGAGGTACGTCATCGGCGACGAGCCCGGGCAGGTGAACGGTCGCCGATGGCAGCGCCCCGACAGGGGCGCGGGGCGGTGCCCGGACCCGCGGCTCGGCCGCGGGGTCGTGACCGGCCGCTGACGGCGCGCGGCCGACGGCCGACCCCCCGCCCCCACGGCGAACAGTGTCTTTTCACACGCACTCACCGTGAGGTACTGGCATGCCCAGCAACTACTTCCACCCCGACCCGGAGGGTCAGGTGCCCAGCCCCGCAGGCTACTTCGGGGCGTACGGCGGCAAGTTCATCCCGGAGGCCCTGGTCGCCGCCGTGGACGAGGTCGCCGTCGAGTACGACAAGGCCAAGGCCGACCCCGAGTTCGCCCGCGAGCTGGACGACCTGCTCGTCCACTACACCGGCCGTCCCAGCGCCCTGACCGAGGTGCCCCGCTTCGCCGAGCATGCCGGCGGCGCCCGCGTCTTCCTCAAGCGCGAGGACCTCAACCACACCGGCTCGCACAAGATCAACAACGTGCTCGGCCAGGCGCTGCTCACCAAGCGCATGGGCAAGACCCGGGTGATCGCCGAGACCGGCGCCGGCCAGCACGGCGTCGCCACCGCCACCGCCTGCGCCCTGTTCGGCCTGGACTGCACGATCTACATGGGCGAGATCGACACCCAGCGGCAGGCCCTCAACGTCGCCCGGATGCGCATGCTCGGCGCCGAGGTCGTGGCCGTGAAGTCCGGCAGCCGCACCCTGAAGGACGCCATCAACGAGGCGTTCCGCGACTGGGTCGCCAACGTCGACCGCACCCACTACCTGTTCGGCACCGTCGCGGGGCCCCACCCCTTCCCGGCCATGGTCCGCGACTTCCACCGGGTGATCGGCGTCGAGGCCCGCCGCCAGCTCCTGGAGCGGGCGGGCCGGCTGCCCGACGCCGCGGTCGCCTGCGTCGGCGGCGGCTCCAACGCCATCGGCCTCTTCCACGCCTTCATCCCCGACGCGGACGTCCGCCTGATCGGCTGCGAACCCGCGGGGCACGGCGTGGAGAGCGGCGAGCACGCGGCCACCCTGACCGCCGGCGAGCCCGGCATCCTGCACGGCTCGCGCTCCTACGTCCTCCAGGACGACGAGGGCCAGATCACCGAGCCGTACTCCATCTCGGCGGGCCTGGACTACCCGGGCATCGGCCCCGAGCACGCCTACCTCAAGGACTCCGGCCGCGGCGAGTACCGCGCGGTCACCGACGACGCGGCCATGCGGGCGCTGCGCCTGCTCTCGCGCACCGAGGGCATCATCCCGGCGATCGAGAGCGCCCACGCCCTGGCCGGCGCCCTGGACGTCGGCAAGGAGCTGGGCCCGGACGGACTGATCGTCGTCAACCTCTCCGGCCGCGGCGACAAGGACATGGACACCGCCGCCCGCTACTTCGGCCTGTACGACACCGACGCCGAGGTCGCCGCCGACGAGACCGCCACCGCCGAGATCGAGGGAGACGCCAAGTGAGCGGGAACATCCAGCTGCTGACCGACACCCTCGCCGCCGCCCGGGCCGAGGACCGCTCCGCGCTCATCGCCTACCTCCCGGCCGGCTTCCCGACCGTGGACGGCGGCATCGAGGCGATCAAGGCCGTCTTCGACGGCGGCGCCGACGTCGTCGAGGTGGGCCTGCCGCACAGCGACCCGGTCCTGGACGGCCCGGTCATCCAGACCGCCGACGACATCGCCCTGCGCGGCGGCGTCCGGATCGCCGACGTCATGCGGACGGTGCGCGAGGCCCACGAGGCCACCGGCAAGCCGGTCCTCGTCATGACCTACTGGAACCCGATCGACCGCTACGGCGTCGAGCGGTTCACCGCCGAGCTGGCCGACGCGGGCGGCGCCGGCTGCATCCTGCCCGACCTGCCGGTGCAGGAGTCCGCGCTGTGGCGCGAGCACGCCGACAAGCACGGTCTGGCGACCGTCTTCGTCGTCGCCCCGAGCAGCAGGGACGCCCGGCTGGCCGAGATCACCGCGGCCGGCTCCGGCTTCGTCTACGCCGCCTCCCTGATGGGCGTCACCGGCACCCGCGAATCGGTCGGCGAGCAGGCCCAGGACCTGGTGCGGCGCACCCGCGCCACCGGTGCGGAGCTGCCCGTCTGCGTCGGCCTCGGCGTCTCCAACCCGGCCCAGGCCGCGGAGGTCGCCGGCTTCGCCGACGGGGTGATCGTCGGCTCGGCGTTCGTCAAGCGGATGCTGGACGCGCCCGACCACGCGGCCGGCGTCGAGGCCGTCCGCACCCTCGCCGGCGAGCTGGCGCGCGGGGTCCGTGGCAGGAGCGGACAGGCGTAGCGCAAGATCGCATCACCCGAAGGGGTGGACCTGGGACCGGGGAGGCGCAATGCGCCTCCCCGGTTCGTTCTGCTGGTGTGAGCGAGAAGAACCATGACGCAAAGCGCACCGCCCGGCAGCGGCTGGCGGTCGAGCGGGAGAAGCAGAAGGCCTCGGAGCGGCGGCGGCGCACGCTGATCGTGGCCGCCGGCGTGGTCTGTGTGCTGGGCCTGGCCACGGTGATCGGCGTGGTCGCCGCGAACGCCGGCAAGAGCGGCGGCGGCTCCGGACCGGTCGCGGCGCCCTCCGGCGCGCTGGGCAAGGACGGCCTGGCCATCCCGGTCGGCGCGGACGGCGCCAAGTCGACGCTCACCGTGTGGGAGGACTTCCGCTGCCCGGCCTGCAAGGCCTTCGAGGCGGCCTACCGCCCCACGCTCCACGAGCTGACCGCCGCCGGCCGGCTCAAGACCGAGTACCACCTGGTCCGGCTGATCGACGGCAACCTCGGCGGCACCGGCTCGCTGCGCGCGGCCAACGCGGCGGCCTGCGCGCAGGACGCCGGCAAGTTCCCCGCCTACCACGACGTGCTGTACGACAACCAGCCCGAGGAGACCGACGACTCCTTCGCCGACAACGGCAAGCTGATCAAGCTGGCCGGCAAGGTGAACGGCCTGGACACGCCCGCCTTCCAGAAGTGCGTCAAGGACGGCGTGCACGACAGCTGGGTGGAGAAGTCCAACAAGGCGTTCCAGGCGGGCCACTACTCGGGCACCCCGACCGTCCTGCTGGACGGGAAGAACATCATCGAGGACCGCTCGATGACCCCGGCCAAGCTGAAGCAGACGGTGGAGGCGGCGAACAAGCGATGAACCGGGCGACGAGCGGCGGGCACGGCGCCGGCGGCGGGCGGAGGACGCGCGGCGGACCGGCTGTGACCAGGCCGGGAGGCGGGCGGCGGACGGGTGCGGAATGCTCCTGTTATGGACCCGTAGCCGGGTTGCCCGCCGTGGGCCCGCTCCGGCTGCGGTAGCGTCGACCCTGCCATGGAACTTGCCTACATTCCCAGCCCGTCGCACGGAGTGGTGTACCTCGGACCCATTCCGCTGCGCGGCTACGCGTTCTGCATCATCATCGGCGTCTTCGTCGCCGTCTGGCTCGGCAACAAGCGCTGGATCGCCCGGGGCGGACGGGCCGGCACGGTCGCCGACATCGCCGTCTGGGCGGTGCCGTTCGGCCTGGTCGGCGGCCGCCTCTACCACGTGATCACGGACTACGAGCTGTACTTCGGCGACGGCCGTGACTGGGTGGACGCCTTCAAGGTGTGGCAGGGCGGCCTCGGCATCTGGGGCGCGATCGCGCTCGGTGCGCTCGGCGCGTGGATCGGCGCGCGGCGCCGGGGCGTCCCGATGCCCGCCTACGCCGACGCCGTCGCGCCGGGCATCGCCTTCGCCCAGGCGATCGGCCGCTGGGGCAACTGGTTCAACCAGGAGCTGTACGGCCGGGAGACGCACGTTCCGTGGGCGCTGCACATCACCTCCTCGACGGACGGCCGGGTGCCCGGGTACTACCACCCGACGTTCCTGTACGAGTCGCTGTGGTGCGTGGGTGTCGCGCTGCTGGTCATCTGGGCCGACCGCCGCTTCAAGCTGGGCCACGGCCGGGCGTTCGCGCTCTACGTCGCCGCCTACTGCGTGGGCCGCGGCTGGATCGAGTACATGCGGGTGGACGACGCCCACCACATCCTCGGCCTGCGGCTGAACGACTGGACCGCGCTGCTCGTCTTCCTGCTCGCGGTGGCCTACATCTGGGTGTCGTCGAAGAAGCGGCCGGGCCGGGAGGCCGAGGTGGAGCCGGGCGCGGCCGCCGCCGGCGAGCCGACCGGGACCGGGGCCGGGGCGGACGCCGGGGCCGGCGAGGCGGACGGCGCCGCCGGGGCCGACGTCTCACCGGCGTCGGCCGCCGACGCCAAGAACCCCGACGGGGCGCGCCCCGACGCGGAGGGCGCCGGGACCGAGAGCAGCGACGCGCAGGACGCCGACCCGAAGGACGGCGTCGGTCTCAAGGACGGTGCCGGGACGGCCAAGCAGGGCTGACGAAGGCCGCAGGATCGTAGGCACCGAGGGCGCCCCCGGAAGTCCGGGGGCGCCCTCGTCGTGTGCGGCGGCCGTGCCCGGGGCGCGGTCAGCACCTGCGGGCCAGCGCCAGGGTGCGCTGGGCCGCCGCGACCACCGCCGCGTCGATGAACCGGCCGTCGCTGAGCGCCTGGGCGCCCCGGTCCGTGGTGGCCGCCTTGATGATCGTCTCGGCCTCCTCCAGTTCGCGGTCGGTCGGCAGATAGGCGCGTTCGATGATCGGCAGCTGGCGGGGGTGGATGGCCGCGCGGCCGAGGAACCCCAGGGAGCGCCCGCGGGCGCAGGAGGCCGCCAGCCCCTCCAGGTCCCGGATGTCCGGGTGCACGGACTGGGTGGGCGGGGCGAGACCGGCCGCGCGCGCGGCGACGACGACCCGGGCGCGGCACCAGTCCAGGCCGGTGTCCCGCCGCACCCCGAGGTCGGCCCGCAGATCCGCCTCCCCGATCGAGACGCCCCGCAGCGCCGGGTGCGCGGAGGCGATGGCGAAGGCGTGCTCGATGGCGAGAGCGGTCTCGAGGAGGGCGTAGAGCGGGGGAGCGGAGCCGTCGCCCGGCGGCGCGCTCGTGCCGCCCAGCCGCGGAAGGCGCGCGTCGCCGTCCTGCGGGAGGTCCGGGTCGTCTCCCTGGGCAACGGCCTGCGCGTCGTGGTCCCGCGCGGACCCGGGCCGCCGCGGGCAGGGGCCGGTGGGGGGCGAGTGGCCCGCCGCCCCGGTCTGCCGGGCGACCCGTACCACCTGCTCCGCCGAGGTCACCTTCGGCAGGCGCAGGCCGGCCAGACCCGGCCGGGGGGCGACCGCCGCGAGATCCGCCGACGCCAGCGGGCCGTCGAGCGCGTTGACGCGCACATGGACCGGGACGGGCGGCGGCTCGGCCAGCAGCTCGGCCGTGGCGGCGCGGGCGTACTCCTTGCGGTCCGGGGCGACCGCGTCCTCCAGGTCGATCACCACCACGTCGGCGCCCGAGGCCAGCGCCTTGGCGACCACGTGCGGACGGTCGCCGGGCGCGTACAGCCAGGTCAGCGGGAACGGCGCGGTGGGCGTCACAGGGCGCCCTCCGCGCGCAGCGCGGCCAGCTCCTTCGGCGTGAGCCCCAGCTCGGTCAGCACCGTGTCCGTGTCCGCGCCGTGCGGCCGGCCCGCCCAGCGGATCGCGCCGGGGGTGGCCGACAGCCGGAACAGGACGTTCTGCATCCGCAGCCGCCCCAGCTCCGGGTCGTACAGGGTGGTCAGGGTGCCGAGGGCCTGGTACTGCGGGTCGGCCACCACGTCGCGGACGTCCTGGATCGGGGCGATCGCCGCCTCCGCCTTCTCGAAGGCGGCCATCACCTCGGTGCGGGTATGCCGGGCGATCCAGCCGCCGACCGCCTCGTCCAGCACGTCCGCGTGGGCGGCCCGCTGCGCCCCGGTCGCGAACCACGGCTCGTCGATCAGCTCCGGGCGGCCCACCAGGCGCAGCACCCGTTCGGCCACCGACTGGGCCGAGGTGGAGACGGCGACCCAGGTGCCGTCCGAGGTGCGGTAGGTGTTGCGCGGGGCGTTGTTCTGGGTGCGGTTGCCGGTGCGCGGCTGGACGTAGCCGAGCTGGTCGTACCAGAGGGGCTGCGGGCCGAGGACGGTCAGGATCGGCTCGATGATCGCCATGTCGACGATCTGCCCCGTGCCGGTGCGCTCCCGGGCCGCGAGCGCGGTCAGCACCGCGTACGCCGTGGCCAGGCCGGCGATGGAGTCGGCGAGCCCGAACGGCGGGAGCGTGGGCGGCGCGTCCGGCTCGCCGGTGATCGCGGCGAAGCCGCTCATCGCCTCGGCCAGGGTGCCGAAGCCGGGCCGGGACGCGTACGGGCCGAACTGCCCGAAGCCGGTGACCCGGGCCAGCACCAGGCGCGGGTTGACCGCCGACAGTTCCGGCCAGCCCAGCTCCCACCGCTCCAGGGTGCCGGGGCGGAAGTTCTCCACGATCACGTCCGCGGTGGCGGCCAGTCGCAGCAGGGTGGCGCGGCCGCCCGGCTTGGACAGGTCCAGGGTGACGGTGCGCTTGTTGCGGCCCAGCAGCTTCCACCACAGGCCGACGCCGTTCTTGGCGGGGCCGTGGCCGCGGGACGGGTCGGGCTTGGCGGGATGCTCCACCTTGATCACCTCGGCGCCGAAGTCGCCGAGCATCATGGCGGCGATCGGCCCGGCGAACAGGGTGGCGAGATCGAGCACGCGCAGACCGGTCAGGGGCGGGGCGGCGCCCGGATCGTCGGAGCGGACGCCCGGGGCGTGGGGAGTGCCCGGATCTTGGGGAGTGCCCGGGTCGTGGGGTGGCGGTGTCATCGGCGGGCCGCCTCCCGGTGGGTGAGGCGGGCCAGGGCGTCGAAGCCGATGCCGTCGAAGTCGCCGACGGAGGTGGCCAGCCGGTTCTTCAGTGGGGCCGTCCAGCGCTCGGGCAGCGCGGCCGGGGAGCCGGCCAGCGCCGCGGCGACGGAACCGGCGGTGGCGCCGTTGGAGTCGGTGTCCCAGCCGCCGGACACCGCCCGGCAGACCGAGGCGGAGAAGTCGCCGTCCGCGTGGGTGAGCGCGGCGGCGATCAGCGCGGTGTTGGGCACGGCGTGCACCCAGTGGTAGGCGGCGGAGTACGTGGCGTGCAGCTCGTCCACGACCGTGTCGAAGTCCTCGTGGACGGCGGCCAGTTCGACGGCGTGCCGGACCGCGCGGGCGAGCCGGGAGCCGGGCGGCACGACGGTCAGCCCGACGGCCAGACAGGCGTGCACGTCGTGGGCGCCGCCGGCCGCGGCGGCGATGACGGCGGCGGCGAACATGGCCGCGTGCACGCCGTTCGCGGTGTGGGTGAGGACGGCGTCCCGGTGCGCCTGCTCGGCGGCCGCCGCCGGGTCGCCCGGGTGGGTCCAGCCGTGCACGTCGGCGCGGATCAGGGCGCCGATCCACTCCCGGAACGGATTGCGGTGGCGGGCGGTGCGCGGCGGTTCGATGCCGAGCAGGAGGTTGCGGTAGGCGACGCGCTCGGCGGTGAAGGCGCGGCCGGCGGGGAGTTCGTCCAGCCAGAGCCGGGCCACGTCGGCGGTGCTGAAGTCCTTGCCGTGGCGCTGGAGGAGGAGCAGGTTGAGCAGCGGGTAGTCGAGGTCGTCGTCCTCGGGCATGCCGTCGATGTTCTCGGCGAGCGAGGTGGCCGCCGAGCGGCGGTTCCAGGGGTGGCGGGCGGTCAGGTCGTCGGGGACGCCCCGGGCGGTGAACCAGGTGGTCAGCGGCCAGTTGCCGGCGGCGCGGGCGAGCTGGCGGATGCCGTCCAGGGGGAGCTTCTCCACCGGCTTGCCCAGCAGGCACCCCGCGGCCCGCCCCACCCAGGCGGCCTCCAGCCGCTCCACGTCCGGCGCGGCGGTGGAAGCGGCGCCCGAAGCGGCGGGCCTCGCCGGCCAGTCGGGGCACAGCGCCTTGATCGCGGCCAGCTCCGTCGGCTCGGCCTCCGCCAGACTGCTGGGCAGTTCGGCGAGTTCGTCCAGCAGGTCCTCCGCGAGCAGGCGCAGATAGCGGGAGGACGGCTCGGGCGAGGCGCCCGCCCGGGCCGGCGCCTCGGGGCCGCCGGCCGCCCGCCACCGCGCGGCCACCGCCTTCGGCTCCCGCCCGTCCTGCGCCGCCTGGCGCAGTTCGTGGCCGAGCAGGTCCTCCGGCTGGACCCAGGTCAGTCGGAGCATCGCGACCCTCCCATCCCGGCGAACGCCCGCTCGTGGGCGCGCCGGCGTCGTACGTCCTTCTCGAAGACCTCCCGGGCCACCGCGGCCAGGGTGCGGGCCGGCTCCCACAGGTCGAGACGGCTGGCCTCGGCCACCGTCTTCGCCCACTCCTCGGGCGCCGGCGAGCCGAGCGCGCCCGCCAGCGCCCCGGCCATGGTCGCGATGGAGTCGCAGTCGCGGCCGTAGTTCACCGCGCCGAGCACCGCGTGCCGGAAGTCGCCGCGCGCCACCGTCAGCATGCCGAGCGCGACGGGCAGTTCCTCGATCGCGTGCAGCCGGGACGGGCGGCGGGCGCCCAGCGAGGGGGCGCGGTAGTCGGGGCCGACCGTGTCGTAGGGGGCGACGGCCGCCCGCAGCGGGCCGAGCGCCGACTCGAAGTGGGTGTGGTCGCGGGCCACGTCGCAGACCGCTTCGATGGCCGCGCGGGTGCCGTCCTTCGCCAGCGCCAGGCACTCCGCCACGACCGAGTCGGGGGTGGCACCCGGCGTGCAGGCCGCGGCCACCGCGGCCGCCAGCACGCCCGCCGCCTCCCGCCCGTAGGACGACTGGTGGGCGCCCGCGACGTCCAGCGCCTCGGCGTAGGCGGCCCGCGGGTCGGCCGCGTTGACCAGGCCGACGGGGGCCGTGTACATCGCGGCGCCGCAGTTGACGATGTTGCCGACGCCGGCCTCGCGCGGGTCCACGTGGCCGTAGTGCAGCCGGGCCACCAGCCACTTCTCCGCCAGGAAGATCCGGTGCAGCGGCAGCGCCTCCGCCTCCAGCTCGGGGATCCAGCGCGGGTGCGTCATCAGGTCGGGGACCAGGTGGTCGGCGACCGCGTAGGCGTCGAGGTGGTCGCGGACCCGCGCGTACACGCGGACCAGCGCGTGGGTCATCAGGGTGTCGTCGGTGACGTGCCCGTCGCCCTTGTGGTACGGCGCGATCGGGCGGGCGGTGCGCCAGTCGTCGCCGCTCCAGGGGCCGACGACGCCGTGCACGCGGCCGCCGTGGCGCTGGAGGATCTGGTCGGGGGAGTAGCCCTCGACGGGTCCGCCGAGCGCGTCGCCGACGGCCGCGCCGACCAGTGCCGCGGTGATCCGTTCCTCCAGCGAGGGACCGCGCGGGCCCGCGGCGGGGTCGTCCTCCCGCCGGTCTTCTCCTTCTCGGGGCGTCCTGCCCGAGTCTTTTTGGGGCGTCATGCCCGAATCATCCTCCCGGTGGGGCCGGTCGCGCGGCTTCCAGGAGTCCGGCGAGTTCCACCAGGTCGGTGCCGGTGAGCCGGGGCAGCACGCAGCCGGACAGGGTGCGGCAGGCTTCCCGCCAGGAGGCCGGGACGGCCGCGCCGCCGCCCACCGCGCCGGTCAGCGCGCCGGTCAGGGCGGGGGCGGAGTCGGCGAGGCGGGACAGGCAGGCGGCGGCGGGCAGCGCCTCCGCGATCCGGCCGCCGGCCGCCACCGCCAGGGCGAGGGCGACCGGGACGGTCTCGGCGGCAGCGACGCCGTAGCTGTAGACGTGGTCGACGATCTGGTGCTCCAGCAGCGGGACCAGCGCGAACGCGCTCTCGCCGGTGCGGGCGAGGGCGAGGGCGTGCCGGGCGTTGCGGCCGATCTCGGTCGGCTCGGGCAGTTCGGCCAGCGCGGCGGTGACGCAGTGCTCGACCTCGGCCCCGGTCAGGGCGAGCGCGAGCGCCGCCGCCATCGCCCGGGCGCCGTGCACGCCGTCGCCGTCCTGGGTGTAGCGGGCGTCGAACTCGGCCAGTTCGGCGGCGCGGCGCGGATCGCCCGGGTGCGCGACGGCCAGCACGCAGGACCGGACGCAGGCCGCGTCGTCGAAGTAGTGCGGGTTGTCGTGGCCGGTGGCGGGCGGGCGCAGTCCGGTGGCGAGGTTGCCGAGGCCAGCCCGCACGGAGATGCGGGCGCGCAGCGGCAGCACCGCGGACTCGATCTCGGGGGCGCGGTCGGCCGCCGCGGCGACCTCGGCGGCCACCGTGTTCCAGGTGAGGTCGATGGCGGCCCGTATCCGGCGCTCCCGGCTGAGGTCGCCGAGCACGTCGTCGTCGCCGGCCCGCAGGACGGCCTCGGCGGCGAACGCCGCCCACTCGGCGTCGTCGGAGGGGCCCAGGCGCAGCGGTCCGGGCGGCTGGTTGAGCGCGGTGGGGACGGGCAGCGTGGTGGTCGCGTTCCGCTCGGCGAAGGTGTCCAGCTCGCGGGTGAGGCGCCGGGTCCACTCGGGCATCCGCGCGGCCCGGTGCCGGGCGGCCGGCCAGCCGGCGGCGTCCCCGGCGGCCAGCCCCAGCAGCAGCCCCTCGATCCGCCGCGGCCCGCTCACGCGCCCGCCTCGCCCTCGGCGGCGTCGGTGTCGGCGGTGAGGACGTAGTCGTCGGGAACGTCGGGCCGTGGGACGTCGGGTACGGGTCGCACGGCGTCGGGGGTGGGGCGCACGGCGTCTGGTGCAGGTCGTACGGCGTCGGGGGTGGGCAGTACGGAGTCAGGGACGGGCCGTACGGCGTCGGGGCCGGGCCGTGCGTCGTCGGGGCCGGTTCGTAGGGCGTCGGGCGCAGGTCGTACGTCGTCGGGGCCGGGCCGTAGGGCGTCGGAGGCGGGCAGTACGGAGTCGGAGACGAGCGGTAGGGCGTCGGAGGTGGGCAGTACGGCGTCGGGTACGGGCCGTACGTCGTCGGGGGTGGGCAGTACTACGGCGTCGGGGACGGGTCGCAGGGCGTCGGAGGTGGGTCGTACGGCCTTCGGGCGGGGCTCGGGCGCGGGGCGACGGGCGGCGGTCTCGGCCGCGTCGACCAGCAGGTCCGCCACGTCCAGCACGTGCTGTCCGGCCATCGAGGGCAGGCAGCTGCCCCGGGCCGGGCCGATGGCGGCCGCCCACTCCCCGGGGATCGCGGCGACGCCGCGGGTCGCGCCGGCCAGAGCGCCGGCGACCGCGGCCGTGGTGTCGGCGTCGCGGCCCATGTTCACCGCGGTCAGGACGGCGGCGCGGAAGTCGCCGTCGGCGGCGGCGTACGCGCCGAAGGCCAGGGCGACCGCCTCCGGGGCCAGGTCGGTCCAGGGGTAGCCGCCGATGACGACGGCGGAGCGCACCGCGCGTTCGCCGCGGTGGGCGGCGGCCGTGGCCCGGCGCAGGGAGCGGGCGGTCCAGGAGTCGTCGGGGACGACGGCGAGCGCGGCGGCCACGACCGCGACCGGCGCGGCGCCCGCCATGGCCGCGGCGACCCCGGCGGCCACCGCCCGCCCGCCGTGGATGCCCTCGCCCTCGTGGCTGACCGAGCCGTCGACGGCCACCAGCCGGGCCGCCTCGGCGGGGCGCCCGGCGGCGAACACCCCGAAGGGCGCCGCCCGCATGGCCAGGCCGTCGCTCCAGGCGTGCCGGTGCTGGGCGGAGACGGGCGCGGCCAGGCCCCGGCGGAGGTTCTCCAGGGTGCCCCGCTCGCTGAAGCCGGCGCCGCGGAAGGGGCCCTCGGCGCGGTCGGCGATGTGCTCGTGCCAGGCGGCCTCCACATGGGCCGGGGTGAGGGCGGAGCCGTGCCGGGCCAGCAGCAGGCCGGAGAAGAGGGCGTACTCGGTGTCGTCGGTGCCGGCCGGGCGCTCGGCGACGTAGCCGGTGATGCGGCCCCAGCGGGCGCGGATCTCGGAGGGCAGCAGGTTCTCGGCGGGCGCCCCGAGGGCGTCCCCCACGGCGAGGCCGAGCAGCGCGCCGCGCGCCCGGTCGCGGAGGCGGAGCGCGGGGGCGCCACTGCTAGGTGCCATCGCGGGCCTCCTTCCCGGGGCGCCGGCGGGCGGGCGCGCAGCCCCTTGCCGGAAGGTGTCCCCGGTGGAGCGGCCGACGCAGCCTCGCGGACCGCAGCGTCACCCGTACGACATCTGTGCGCATCTGGACTCGGATGAGCGCCACGGGGTAAAAGCGCAGGTTAGCCCAGCCTTTCCTTGCTGGCGGGCACGGAATTCCGGACGTAGATTGAGTGTTGTCGAAAAGTAGAACCAGTCCAAAAGCAAGCCTTGCCTAAGTACTCTGGGGGAACCCGTGGCCATCCTCGACACCGAAGCACCGCTCCACGAGGCGCACCGCGACAACCACACGCACCGCGATGTGAACGGCGGCTGGCTGCGCCCGGCGGTCTTCGGCGCGATGGACGGCCTGGTCTCCAACCTCGCCCTGATGACTGGTGTCGCGGGCGGCGCCGTCAGTCAGCACACCATCGTCCTGACCGGACTCGCCGGCCTGGCCGCCGGCGCCTTCTCCATGGCCGCCGGCGAGTACACCTCCGTCGCCTCCCAGCGTGAGCTGGTCGAGGCCGAGCTGGCCGTCGAGCGGCGCGAGCTGTGCAAGCACCCGCAGGACGAGGAGAACGAGCTGGCCGCCCTCTACGCGGCCCGCGGCGTCGAGCCGCACCTGGCCCGCGAGGTGGCCCGGCAGCTGTCCCGGGACCCGGAGCAGGCCCTGGAGATCCACGCCCGCGAGGAGCTGGGCGTCGACCCGGGCGACCTGCCCTCCCCGCTGGTGGCCGCGGTGTCCTCGTTCGGCTCGTTCGCGCTGGGCGCCCTGCTGCCGGTGCTGCCCTGGCTGCTGGGCGCCACCGTGCTGTGGCCGGCCGTGCTGCTCGCCCTGATCGGGCTGTTCGCCTGTGGCGCGGTGGTGGCCAAGGTGACCGCGCGCACCTGGTGGTACAGCGGTTTGCGGCAGCTTGTCCTGGGTGGCGCCGCCGCCGGTGTGACGTACGCCCTGGGCAGCCTGTTCGGAACGGCCGTAGGATGATGCGACTGGTACCTATGCGTCGGACCGTATAAGTACCCGTTACCGGCTGGTTTCGAGCGACGCGCCACCGGGCATGAGCCGTAAGCACTGCGGGCAACGACGCCTGACGCGCACCCTCGCGGACGCGGGCGAGCACGCCGCCCACCCCGCCACCGGGCCCCGACGGACCCCGATCCGACCGATCCCCTCGTCACCGGCCCACCCCTCGAAACCACCGCCGCCGGCAGCGGAACACCCGCCGCCGACCCCCTTCGGTGTCCGCATGATGGAACGCGGTATCCGGTTCCCGAGAACCGCCCCATCATGTAACCTGCACGAAATTTCGCACTCCGCAGAGGGCCAACGTCGTCCCTCGGCACCAGAACATGCCAGATGACGACGACGGGAGAGCCGATGCGTACGCCGCGCCAGCCGTCCCAGCACTCCACGAACGGCCAGCACTGGTCCTTCATGGATGCTCGCCCTGCTGCGCAGGGTATGTACGACCCCCGCAACGAGCACGACGCCTGCGGCGTCGGCTTCGTGGCCACCCTCACCGGCGAGGCGAGCCACGCGCTGGTCGAGCAGGCCCTCACCGTGCTGCGCAACCTCGAACACCGCGGCGCCACCGGCTCGGAGCCCGACTCCGGCGACGGCGCGGGCATCCTCTCCCAGGTGCCCGACGCGTTCCTGCGCGAGGTGGCCGGATTCGACCTGCCCGCCGCCGGCGGTTACGCGGTCGGCATCGCCTTCCTGCCCACCGAGGACACCGAGGACGCCGTCTCGCGCATCGAGACGATCGCCGCCGAGGAGGGCCTCACCGTCCTCGGCTGGCGCGAGGTCCCGGTCGCCCCCGAACTCCTCGGCGCCACCGCCCGCTCCACCATGCCGGCCTTCCGCCAGCTGTTCGTCACCGACCACACGAGCGAGGGCATCGCCCTGGACCGGCGGGCGTTCGTGCTGCGCAAGCGCGCCGAGCGCGAGGCGGGCGTCTACTTCCCCTCGCTGTCCGCCCGCACCCTCGTCTACAAGGGCATGCTCACCACCGGCCAGCTGGAGCCGTTCTTCCCGGACCTGTCCGACCGCCGCTTCGCCTCGGCCATCGCACTCGTCCACTCCCGCTTCTCCACCAACACCTTCCCGAGCTGGCCGCTCGCCCACCCCTACCGGTTCGTCGCCCACAACGGCGAGATCAACACCGTCAAGGGCAACCGCAACTGGATGGTGGCCCGCGAGTCGCAGCTCGCCTCCGAGCTGTTCGGCTCCGCCGGCCGCGCGGACAGCGGCAGCGCGGACAGCGGCAGCACGGACGGCCTGGAGCGGATCTTCCCGATCTGCACCCCGGACGCCTCCGACTCCGCCTCCTTCGACGAGGTCCTCGAACTGCTCCACCTCGGCGGCCGCTCGCTGCCGCACTCGGTGCTGATGATGATCCCGGAGGCCTGGGAGAACCACGCCTCCATGGACCCGGCCCGCCGCGCCTTCTACGAGTACCACTCCACGATGATGGAGCCCTGGGACGGCCCGGCCTGCGTCACCTTCACCGACGGCACCCAGGTCGGCGCCGTCCTCGACCGCAACGGCCTGCGCCCGGGCCGCTACTGGGTCACCGACGAGGGCCTCGTCGTCCTCGGCTCCGAGGTCGGCGTCCTGGACATCGACCCCGCCCGCGTCGTGCGCAAGGGCCGCCTCCAGCCCGGCCGGATGTTCCTCGTCGACACCGCCGAGCACCGCATCATCGAGGACGACGAGATCAAGGCGTCCCTCGCCGCCGAGCAGCCCTACGCCGAGTGGCTGGAGGCCGGCGAGATCGAGCTCGGCGACCTGCCCGAGCGCGAGCACATCGTCCACACCCACGCCTCGGTCACCCGCCGCCAGCAGACCTTCGGCTACACCGAGGAGGAGCTGCGCGTCCTGCTCGCCCCGATGGCCAAGGCAGGCGCCGAACCGATCGGCTCCATGGGCACCGACTCGCCCATCGCCGCCCTCTCCGAGCGCCCCCGCCTGCTCTTCGACTACTTCACCCAGCTGTTCGCCCAGGTCACCAACCCGCCGCTGGACGCCATCCGCGAGGAACTGGTCACCTCCCTGCGCAGCTCGCTCGGCCCGCAGGGCAACCTGCTGGAGCCCACCGCGGCCTCCTGCCGCTCCGTCGTCCTGCCCTTCCCGGTCATCGACAACGACGAGCTGGCCAAGCTCATCCACATCAACGCCGACGGCGACATGCCCGGCTTCAAGGCCGCCACCCTCTCCGGCCTGTACCGGGTCTCCGGCGGCGGCGACGCGCTCGCCGCCCGCATCGACGAGATCTGCGCCGAGGCCGACGCCGCCATCGGCAACGGCGCCCGCCTGATCGTCCTGTCCGACCGGCACTCCGACGCCGAGCACGCGCCGATCCCCTCGCTGCTGCTCACCGCCGCCGTCCACCACCACCTCATCCGCACCAAGCAGCGCACCCACGTGGGCCTGCTGGTCGAGGCCGGCGACGTCCGCGAGGTCCACCACGTCGCCCTGCTCATCGGCTACGGCGCCGCCGCCGTCAACCCGTACCTGGCGATGGAGTCCGTCGAGGACCTGGTCCGCGCCGGCACCTTCCTGCCCGGCATCGAGACCGAGCAGGCCATCCGCAACCTGATCTACGCCCTCGGCAAGGGCGTCCTGAAGGTCATGTCCAAGATGGGCATCTCCACCGTCGCCTCCTACCGCGGCGCCCAGGTCTTCGAGGCCGTCGGCCTGGACGACGCCTTCGTGGAGAAGTACTTCAACGGCACCGCCACCAAGATCGGCGGCGTCGGCATCGACGTCGTCGCCAAGGAGGTCGCCGCCCGCCACGCCAAGGCCTACCCCGCCTCCGGCATCGCCCCCGCGCACCGCGCGCTGGAGATCGGCGGCGAGTACCAGTGGCGCCGCGAGGGCGAACCGCACCTGTTCGACCCGGAGACGGTCTTCCGCCTCCAGCACTCCACGCGCTCCGGCCGTTACGACATCTTCAAGCAGTACACCTCCCGGGTGAACGAGCAGTCCGAGCGCCTGATGACGCTGCGCGGCCTGTTCGGCTTCACCTCCGGGCGGACGCCGATCCCGGTGGACGAGGTCGAGCCGGTCTCCGAGATCGTCAAGCGCTTCTCCACCGGCGCCATGTCGTACGGCTCCATCTCCAAGGAGGCGCACGAGACCCTCGCCATCGCCATGAACCAGCTGGGCGGCAAGTCCAACACCGGCGAGGGCGGCGAGGACCCGGACCGCCTCTACGACCCGGCCCGGCGCTCCGCCATCAAGCAGGTCGCCTCCGGCCGCTTCGGCGTCACCAGCGAGTACCTCGTCAACGCCGACGACATCCAGATCAAGATGGCCCAGGGCGCCAAGCCCGGCGAGGGCGGCCAGCTGCCCGGCCACAAGGTGTACCCGTGGGTCGCCAGGACCCGGCACTCCACCCCCGGCGTCGGCCTCATCTCCCCGCCGCCGCACCACGACATCTACTCCATCGAGGACCTGGCCCAGCTGATCCACGACCTCAAGAACGCCAACCCGGCCGCCCGCATCCACGTGAAGCTGGTCTCCGAGGTCGGCGTCGGCACGGTCGCGGCCGGCGTGTCCAAGGCCCACGCGGACGTCGTGCTCATCTCCGGCCACGACGGCGGCACCGGCGCCTCCCCGCTGACCTCCCTCAAGCACGCGGGCGGCCCCTGGGAACTGGGCCTCGCCGAGACCCAGCAGACGCTGCTGCTCAACGGCCTGCGCGACCGCATCGTCGTGCAGACCGACGGCCAGCTCAAGACCGGCCGCGACGTCGTCATCGCCGCGCTGCTGGGCGCCGAGGAGTTCGGCTTCGCCACCGCCCCGCTCGTCGTCTCCGGCTGCGTCATGATGCGCGTGTGCCACCTGGACACCTGCCCGGTCGGCATCGCCACCCAGAACCCGGTGCTGCGCGAGCGCTACGCCGGCCAGGCCGAGCACGTCGTCAACTTCTTCACCTTCATCGCCGAAGAGGTCCGCGAGATCCTCGCCGAGCTGGGCTTCCGCTCCATCGAGGAGGCCGTCGGCCACGCCGAGGCCCTCGACGTCACCCGCGCCGTCGACCACTGGAAGGCGCAGGGCCTGGACCTGCAACCGCTGTTCCACGTCCCCGACCTGCCCGAGGGCGCGGTCCGCCACCGGATCGTCGCCCAGGACCACGGCCTGGAGAAGGCGCTCGACAACGAGCTGATCAAGCTCGCCGCCGACGCCCTCTCCGCCGACCTGGCCACCGACGCCCAGCCGGTGCGCGCCCAGATCGCCATCCGCAACATCAACCGCACCGTCGGCACCATGCTCGGCCACGAGGTGACCAAGAAGTTCGGCGGCGCCGGCCTGCCCGACGACACCATCGACATCACCTTCACCGGCTCCGCCGGCCAGTCCTTCGGCGCCTTCGTGCCGCACGGCGTGACGCTGCGCCTGGAGGGCGACGCCAACGACTACGTCGGCAAGGGCCTGTCCGGCGGCCGGATCGTCGTCCGCCCCGACCGCGGCGCCGACCACCTCGCCGAGTACTCGACCATCGCCGGCAACACCATCGCCTACGGCGCCACCGGCGGCGAGCTGTTCCTGCGCGGCCGCACCGGCGAGCGGTTCTGCGTCCGCAACTCCGGCGCCACCGTCGTCTCCGAGGGCGTGGGCGACCACGGCTGCGAGTACATGACCGGCGGCCACGCGGTCGTCCTCGGCGAGACCGGCCGCAACTTCGCGGCCGGCATGTCCGGCGGCATCGCCTACGTCATCGACCTGGACCGCGACCACGTCAACGCCGGCAACCTCGACGCCGTCGAAGCGCTGGACGAGACCGACGAGCGGTGGCTGCACGAGGTGGTGCGCCGCCACCAGGAGGAGACCGGCTCCACCGTCGCCCAGAAGCTGCTGGCCGACTGGGACACCGCCGCCGCCCGCTTCAGCAAGATCATCCCCAGCACGTACAAGGCAGTGCTCGCCGCCAAGGACGCCGCCGAGCGAGCCGGTCTCTCCGAGACCGAGATCACCGAGAAGATGATGGAGGCGGCGACCCATGGCTGACCCGAAGGGCTTCCTCAACCACGGCCGCGAGGTCGCCAGGACCCGCCCCGTCCCCGAGCGCGTCAAGGACTGGAACGAGGTCTACGTCCCCG
Source organism: Streptomyces similanensis (assembly GCF_039543625.1). Taxonomy (NCBI): domain Bacteria; kingdom Bacillati; phylum Actinomycetota; class Actinomycetes; order Kitasatosporales; family Streptomycetaceae; genus Streptomyces; species Streptomyces similanensis. Next base: position 76,953 of record NZ_BAABKC010000070.1, read on the forward strand.
GCTCGCTGCTGCCCATCATCAGCAAGCAGGCCAGCCGGTGCATGGACTGCGGCATCCCGTTCTGCCACAACGGCTGCCCGCTCGGAAACCTCATCCCCGAGTGGAACGACTACGCCTACCGCGAGGACTGGGCCGCCGCCCAGGAGCGGCTGCACGCCACCAACAACTTCCCGGAGTTCACCGGGCGGCTGTGCCCGGCCCCCTGCGAGTCGGCGTGCGTGCTCGGCATCAACCAGCAGCCGGTCACCATCAAGAACGTCGAGGTCTCCATCATCGACAAGGCGTGGGAGACCGGTGACGTCGCCCCGCAGATCCCCGAGCGGCTGTCCGGCAAGACCGTCGCCGTCATCGGCTCGGGCCCCGCGGGCCTGGCCGCCGCCCAGCAGCTCACCCGGGCCGGCCACACCGTCGCCGTCTACGAGCGCGCCGACCGCGTCGGCGGCCTGCTGCGCTACGGCATCCCCGAGTTCAAGATGGAGAAGCGGCACATCAACCGCCGTATCGAGCAGATGCGCGCGGAGGGCACCCGGTTCCGCACCGGCGTCGAGGTCGGCCGCGACATCAAGGCCGGCGACCTGAAGAAGCGCTACGACGCCGTCGTCATCGCCGCCGGCGCCACCACCGCCCGCGACCTGCCGGTGCCCGGCCGCGAACTCACCGGCGTGTACCAGGCGATGGAGTACCTGCCGCTGGCCAACAAGGTCCAGGAGGGCGACTTCGTCAGCCCGCCGATCTCGGCCGAGGGCAAGCACGTCGTCGTCATCGGCGGCGGCGACACCGGCGCGGACTGCGTGGGCACCGCCCACCGCCAGGGCGCGGCCTCGGTGACCCAGCTGGAGATCATGCCCCGGCCGGGCGAGGACCGTCACCCGCTCTCCCAGCCGTGGCCGACCTTCCCCATGCTCTACAAGGTCACCTCCGCGCACGAGGAGGGCGGCGAGCGGGTCTACTCCGTCTCCACCACCCACTTCGAGGGCGATGCGGACGGCAACGTGCAGTGGCTGCACATGAGCGAGATCGAGTTCGTCGACGGCAAGCTCACGCCGAAGCCGGGCACCGAGCGCAAGATCCCCGCCCAGCTCGTCACCCTCGCCATGGGCTTCACCGGCACCGACCGCGCCAACGGCCTGGTCGAGCAGTTCGGCCTGGACCTCGACGAACGCGGTAACATCGCCCGGGACGCCGAGTTCCAGACCAACGTGCCCGGCGTGTTCGTCGCCGGCGACGCCGGCCGCGGCCAGTCGCTCATCGTGTGGGCGATCGCCGAGGGCCGCTCCGCCGCCCGCGGCGCCGACCGCTACCTGACGGGCGCCAGCGACCTGCCGGCCCCCATCCGCCCGACGGACCGCTCACTGATGGTCTGACGGCACAGAACGTCCCGTACAAAGGCGTACGGGCGGGTCATCTGGGGGCTTGCCCCCAGACCCCCCGAGTTGGCGCTTGCCCACCGTCCCCGACCGGACACCCGGGCAGGCGCCGACGCATGTCCGCACCCTGCCGCCCGCCGCGATCACGTGTCGCACTCCAGGACCGTCCGGCACAGTCCGCAGCGGGCCCGTACCCTGCCGCGCACCGGCACCCTGATCCGCTGATGGCAGGTCGGGCACGGGAACGACACCCGCAGCGGCTCCGGGCCGGCGGCCGTGAAGGAGTACGGGGCCGTCGGCGTCGGACTCCGGTCGTGGCCGTGCTCCTGGGCGTGCCGGCGGTCGCGGGCGTAGCGGCGGCGGCCCGCCCAGCCCGCCGCCGTCAGCGGCGGCTGCCGCGCGTCCCGGCGGGCGCGGTCCATCCCCTCGGCGTACGCCTCGTAGCCCTGCGGACTGGTGAACCAGACCGAAGGATCCTCGTCGAAGACCAGCGCCCGCTTGGCCAGCACATAGCCGAACTCCTCCGGGGTGAGATAGCCGAGCTTCTGCGAGGAGACGCCGTCCTGCCGGAACGCGTCCAGCAGCAGCCAGCCCGCGCCCAGGTACGCCGCCGTCGTGTCGGTGAGGATCTCGTTGTCCCGGGTGCCCGGGAAGGACAGGTCGAGGCGGTGCAGATACACGTGCGTCACCTCGTGTGCGAGGGCCGCGCCGATGTCCCGCCGGTGGGTGCGGAAGCGGTCGTTCAGCTCCACGAAGTACTCGGGGCCCGCCGTCAGCTCCACGTTCGCCGCGTGCCGCATCTCCCGGAAGCCGACGATCAGCCGGGCGTCCGGCAGCCCGTAGTGCCGCACCAGCTCCCGCGCCACCCGCTGCGCGCCCAGATGCAGGTCGTCGGCGTCGCAGAACGCCACGTCCACCGGGGCCACGCCGGCCGCGAACGTCCGCACGCCGACGTACGACAGCCGCCGGTAGAGCGCCGTGATCGCCGCGCGCACCGTCTCCAGATGCGGGTAACCGCGCTCGACCGGTCCGTCGTCCGCCACGTCCACACCCCCAAAGACGCCCTGGCCCCTTCCCACCATAGGCGTCCGCCCCGCCGCCGGACATGATCGAACCCGTCCCGCGCCCCCGTAGAGTTGCCCACCATGACCACCAGCAACACCGGCACCGGTGACGTCGACGCCGCCGTCCGCGCGCAACTCGCCCGGCTGCGCGACAGCATCGACAACATCGACGCGGCCGTCGTCCACATGCTCGCCGAACGGTTCAAGGCCACCCAGCAGGTCGGGCACCTCAAGGCCGCCCACCAGCTGCCGCCCGCCGACCCCGCCCGCGAGGCCCGCCAGATCGCCCGGCTGCGCGCCCTCGCCGAGGACGCCAAGCTCGACCCGGCCTTCGCCGAGAAATTCCTCAACTTCATCATCGCCGAGGTGATCCGCCACCACGAGCGCATCGCCGACGGCTCCGCCCAGGAGCCGCCCCCGGCGGGCTGACGCACACCCCCGCCAGGGTGCGCGGACGGGAGCGCCCCGGAGGGCGTGCGCCCCGAGCGGTGCGCGGGGGCGGCCGCCGGGCTCCGGTCCCGCCGCCGAACCCCCTCGTGCCCCGCCGGGGGCATCAGGCAGCATGGCACGCATGTCCGTACTGACGCGCGACGAAGCGCAGACCCGTGCCCAGCTCCTCGACGTCCACCGCTACACCGTCGACCTCGACCTGACCGGCGGCGACGACACCTTCGCGTCCCGCACCGCCATCCGGTTCACCGTACGGGCCGGCGCGGACCAGGACACGGCGGACACCTTCGTCGAGCTGAAGCCCGCCGAACTGCGCTCCGCCACCCTCGACGGACAGCCCCTCGACCCCGCCGCCCTCGACGAGAACCGGCTGCCCCTGAAGAACCTCGCACCCGGCGAACACGAACTGCGCGTCGACGCCCGCATGCGCTACTCCCGCACCGGCGAGGGCATGCACCGCTTCACCGACCCCGCCGACGGCGAGACCTACGTCTACACCCAGCTCTTCCTCGACGACGTCCAGCGCGTCTTCCCCGCCTTCGACCAGCCCGACCTCAAAGCCGTCTTCGACCTCACCGTCAAGGCCCCCGAGGACTGGACCGTCCTGGCCAACGGCATCACCGAGCACACCGGCGACGGCGTCTGGCGCGCCGCCACCACCCCCCGCATCTCCACCTACCTCGTCGCCGTCGCCGCCGGCCCCTGGCACTCCGTGCGCACCGAGCACCGCGGCCTGCCCTTCGGCATCCACTGCCGCCGCTCGCTGGCCCCCCACCTCGACGCCGACGCCGACGAGATCCTCGACCTCACCCGCGCCTGCTTCGACCGCTACCACGAGAAGTTCACCGAGCCCTACCCCTTCGACTCCTACGACCAGGCCTTCGTCCCCGAGTTCAACGCCGGCGCCATGGAGAACCCCGGCCTGGTCACCTTCCGCGACGAGTTCGTCTACCGCTCCGCCGTCACCGACACCGAACGCCAGACCCGAGCCGTCGTCATCGCCCACGAGATGGCCCACATGTGGTTCGGCGACCTCGTCACCCTCAGGTGGTGGGACGACATCTGGCTGAACGAGTCCTTCGCCGAGTACATGGGCTACCGGATCACCGCCGAGGCCACCCGCTTCACCGGCGCCTGGACCGAGTTCGGCGTCTCCCGCAAGGCCTGGGGCTACGACGCCGACCAGCGCCCCTCCACCCACCCCGTCGCCCCCGAAGCGGTCGACGACACCGCCGCCGCCCTGCTCAACTTCGACGGCATCTCCTACGCCAAGGGCGCCTCCGCCCTGCGCCAACTGGTCGCCTGGCTCGGCGAGAAGGACTTCCTCGCCGGCATCAACACCCACTTCGAGCGCTACCGGTTCGGCAACGCCGCCCTCGCCGACTTCCTCGACTCCCTCGCCTCCGCCACCGACCGCGACGTACCCGCCTGGGCCGAGGCATGGCTGCGCACCACCGGCGTCGACACCCTCACCGCGGCCACCGACGCCCGCCCCGGCCAGTGGACCTGCGCCCTCAACCGCGACGGCGCCCGCCCGCACCGCGTCACCGTCGGCGTCTACGACCGCGACCTCTCCGACGGCCGCACCCTCACCCTGCGGGAACGCTACGACACCGACGTGCCCCACGACGGCGCCCCCGCCCCCCGCCCGGGCATCCGCCCCGCCCTCGTCGTGCCCAACGACCTCGACCTCACCTACGCCAAGATCCGCCTGGACGAGACCTCCCTGCAGACCGCCCTGCGCGGCCTGTCGGGCATCCCCGACGCGCTCACCCGCGCCGTCGTCTGGAACACCCTGCGCGACATGGTCCGCGACGGCGCCCTCGCCCCCGCCGACTACCTGGCCACCGCCGCCGCCCACCTGCCCGAGGAGACCGACCTCGCCCTCGTCGAGGGCGTCCTCGCCTTCGCCGGCCCGCAGATCACCGACCGCTACCTGCACCCCGACGACCGCCCCGCCGCCCTCACCACGCTCACCGCCCTCGCCCGCGACCTGCTGCGCCGCACGGAGGACGGCGACCACCCCGGCCTGCGGCTGATCGCGGTCCGCCAGTTCGTGGACGCCGCCGCCCACCCCGAGGCCATCGCCGCCTGGCTCGCCGACGGCATGGTCCCCGGCGGCCCCGAACTCGACCCCGAACTGCGCTGGCGCGTCCTGGCCCGGCTCGCCGTCCTCGGCGCCACCGACGAAGCGGCCATCGTCGCCGAACTGGAGCGCGACCCCTCCGCCGGCGGCCAGGAGGGCGCCGCCCGCTGCCGCGCCGCCCTGCCCGACCCCGAGGCCAAGCGCGCCGCCTGGGCGGCCATGTTCACCGGCGACGAGCTGTCCAACTACCTGTTCACCGCCACCGCCCAGGGCTTCTGGCAGCCCGAACAGGCCGAGCTGGTACGGGAGTACGTGCCGCGCTACTACACGGACGTGCTCGCCGTCGCCGCCCGCCGCGGCCCCGCCATCGCCCGCGCCGCCGGCCGCCTGGCCTTCCCCGCCCACGCCGTCGACGCCGCGCACCTGAGCCTCGGCGAGACCTGCCTGCGCGACGGCGACCCGGTCCCGGCCCTGCGCCGTACCCTCGTCGACCAGCTCGACGACCTGGCACGGGCACTGCGGGTACGGGAGGCGTAGCCCCGGCCGCTCCCCGGCCACGCTGCGCCGGGCCGCCGGACCGTCCTAGGCTCGGAACGTACGGAGGACGATCAGCCCGAGCCACGGAGGAAACCGTGTTCGTAGTCACCGGCGCCACCGGCAACGTAGGCCGCGCCCTCGTCGACCGGCTCGTCGCCGCCGGCCGGCCCGTGCGCGCCCTGACCCGCGACCCGCTGCGGGCCGGCCTGCCCGCGCCGGCGGAGGTCGTCCGCTTCCAGCCGGACGACCCCGCCGCCCTGTTCACGGGGGCGACCGGAGTGTTCCTGTACGCGCAGGCCGCGGGGGAGCGGCCGGACCGCCTGCTGCGGGCGGCCCGCGAGGCCGGCGTACGGCACGTCGTCCTGCTCTCCTCCGCGATCGTCGCCGAGGGCGCCGACGAGACCCACCCCATCCACGTCATGCACGCCACCGTGGAACGGGCGATCCGCGACAGCGGACTGGAGTGGACCTTCCTGCGGCCGGGCGCCTTCGCCGCCAACGCCCTCCAGTGGGCGCCGCAGATCCGCGCCGGGGACACCGTCCGCGGCGTCTTCGCCGACGCCCGGACCGCCCCCATCCACGAGGACGACATCGCCGCCGTGGCCGAACGCGCCCTCCTCGACCCCGGTCACGAAGGCGCCGTGCACCGCCTCAGCGGACCGCGGGCCACCACCAACGCCGAGCAGACCGCCGCGATCGGCCGCGCCCTCGGCCGCGAACTGACCTTCGTGGAGCTACCGCCCGAGCAGGCCGGCCCCGAACTCTTCCCGCACGTGCCGCCGGGCATGCTGGAGAGCCTGCTGAACACCTTCCGCACCGCCGTCGACACGCCCCCGGAGATCACCGGCACGGTGGAGCAGGTCACCGGCGCCCCGGCCCGCACCTTCGCCCGCTGGGCCGAGGACCACCGGGCCGACTTCCGGGCCTGAACCGCGCCCGCCGCACCGCGACCGCCGTACCAGCGCCCGCCGCGCCGCCTCACTCGCGCGGGCCGAGCCGCAACTCGGCCCGCAGCAGGACCGCTGCGCGGTGTTCCGCCCGCCGCTCGTCCGGCCGCGCGGCCGGCGCCTCCCGCAGCGTGAAGCCCAGCCGCTCGGCGAACCGCTCCCCGGGCCGCCAGCCGCGCGGCACGGTCGCCGTCACCCGCGTCACCCCCTCCGCGCGAGCCAGCAGCGCCTCGGCCACCGCCCGGCCCAGCCCGCGGCCCCGCGCCCACGGCGCCAGCAGGAACAGCCCCACCGCCACCGAGCCCGGCGCGGGATGGTCGCGCACCGCGTCCACCAGCCCCGTCACCACCCCGTCCCGCTCCACCACCCACAGCGACTTGGCGTCCGGCTCCGCCCCCTCGGGCAGCGCGTAGAACAGGCTCTGCACATCGCCCGGTCCCGACGGCAGTCCCGTCGCCGCCACGAACCAGTCCTCGCACTCCTCGAACAGGGTCAGCAGCGCCCCCTCGTCCCGAGGATCCGGCGCCCGCACCACCACCCGCTCACCGGGCACGTCGATCAGCACAGTGTCATCCATCCACCCGACGCCAGCCCGGCCCTCCGCCGGACCCCAACACCTCTCACCCGCAAGGAAGTACCCCCTTTCGAGTTTCGATCACCGGGCTTTCCGGGCGCGTCGCCCCCAAGGCGGCCAAGCTGGACATCCCTGCCCCCGCGCCCCGGAGGACAGCCCATGAGCACTCCGCCCCCGCCCACCCCACGGGCCCTCGCCTCCGGCCCCGAAGGCCCCGGCGCCCTGCGGCCGTTGCTCGACACCGTGCTCGGCGCCCTCGACACCGGCCGGCGCGCCCGCGGCGGACCGCTGCCCGCCGGCGGACCCGAAGCCGTCGCCGCCCGACTGCGCGACGCCCTCGGCGAGATCCTGCCCGAACACGGCGACCCCCAGGCCCTGCGCACCCTCGTCCACGCCCTCGCCGAAGGCGCCGCCGACCCCGCCGACCCGCTGTGCGCCGCCCACCTGCACTGCCCGCCGCTCGCCGTGGCCGCCGCCGCCGACCTCGCCGCCACCGTCCTCAACCCCTCCCTCGACTCCTGGGACCAGGCCCCCGCCGCCTCCGAACTCGAAGCCCTCGTCACCCGCGAACTCGCCCACCGCGCCGGCCTCGCCGACGCCGTCGTCACCACCGGCGGCACCGAGTCCAACCACCTCGCCCTGCTGCTGGCCCGCGAGTCGCACGGCGGCATCCGCCTCGTCCACGGCGCCAACGCCCACCACTCCCTGCCCCGCGCCGCCTGGCTGCTCGGCCTGCCCGAACCCGTCGTCGTCCCCGCCCCCTCCGGCACCCTCGACCTCGCCGCCCTGCACCGCGCCCTCACCGACGTCGCCGGACCCCGCGGCTCCCTCCTGGTCGCCGCCACCGCGGGCACCACCGACGCCGGCCTCATCGACCCCCTCCCCGAGATCGCCGGCCTGTGCGCCGCCCACGGCGCCCGCCTGCACATCGACGCCGCCCACGGCGGCGGCCTCCTGTTCAGCGACCGCCACCGCGCCAAACTCACCGGCCTCGAAGCCGCCCACACCGTCACCCTGGACCTGCACAAACTCGGCTGGCAGCCCATCGCCGCCGGACTCCTCGCCGTCCGCCACCCCCGCGACCTCGACGTACTGCACCAGCACGCCGACTACCTCAACGCCGACGACGACACCGCCTCCGGCCTCCCCGACCTCCTCGGCCGCTCGCTGCGCACCACCCGCCGCGCCGACATCCTCAAGACCGCCGTCACCCTCAAGACCCTCGGCCGCACCGGCCTCGGCGCCCTGGTCGACCACGTCTGCGCCCGCGCAAGCGAGTTCGCCGACCTCGTGCACGACCACCCCGGCTTCGAGCTCTACGACCGGCCCGTCATCAGCACCGTCCTGTTCCGGCCCGCCGACGCCACCGACGACGCCGTCGCCGCCGTACGCCGCAGGCTGCTGACCGAGGGCCGCGCCGTCCTGGGCCGCGCCCGCCTCGACGACCGGCTCTGGCTCAAGACCACCCTGCTCAACCCCGACACCCGGCCCGACGACCTGGCCGCCCTGCTGAAACTGGTGGAAGGAACCACCCACGGATGAACCACCCCGACCCCGGCCACCCCGACCCCGGCCACCCCGACCCCGGCCACCCCGACCATCCCCAC
>NZ_BAABKC010000070.1:85660-174037 GCF_039543625.1 Streptomyces similanensis
CGACCTCGTCGGCATCGGCGTCGGCCCGTTCAACCTCTCCCTGGCCGCCCTCGCCCACCCCCTCACCGGCCTGGCCACCGCCTTCTACGAACAGCGCCCCCGCTTCCACTGGCACCCCGGCCTGCTCATCGACGGCGCCCGCGTCCAAGTCCCCTTCCTCGCCGACCTGGTCAGCCTCGCCGACCCCACCAGCAACTGGTCCTTCCTCAACTACCTGCGCGCCCACGACCGGCTCTACCCCTTCTACTTCGCCGAACGCCTCCACCTCCAACGCGCCGAATACGACGCCTACTGCCGCTGGGTGTGCGACCACCTCCCCGCCCTCCACTTCGGCCACCAGGTCGACGCCGTCCACTGGCACCCCGAACACCGCCTCTTCGAAGTCGACTTCACCCGACTCGACGCCGACGGCCGAGCCGCCTCCACCGGCCGCGCCCACACCCGGCACGTCGTCCTCGGCATCGGCACCGAACCCCACGTCCCCGCCCCACTGCGCCCCCTGCTCAACACCCCCGGCGCCCCCGTCGTGCACGCCGCCGACTACCTCGGCCACCGCGACACCCTCCTGGCCGCCGGCCACATCACGGTCGTCGGCTCCGGACAGTCCGGCGCCGAGATCTTCCTCGACCTGCTGCGCCACCGCCCCGCCGGCCGCGAACGCCTCACCTGGATCGGCCGCACCGAGGCGTTCGCCCCCATGGAGTACTCCAAACTCGGCCTGGAGCACTTCACCCCCGACTACACCCGCTACTTCCACGCCCTGCCCGAACCCGTCCGCGACCGGCTCGTCCCCGCCCAGTGGCAACTGCACAAGGCCATCGACGCCGACACCCTCGCCGCCATCCACGACGAGCTCTACCGCCGCACCCTGCACGGCGGCTGGCCCGACACCGTCCTCACCCCCGGCGTCCGCGTCCGCGCCGCCGAACGCCGCCCCGCCCACGCGATCGAACTCCACCTCGAACACACCCAGCAGGGCGCGAGCACCCGCCTCACCACCGACGCCGTCGTCCTCGCCACCGGCCACCGCCGGCGCCCCCTCACCCCGCTCCTGGACGGCCTCGCCCCCCACCTGCGCCACGACGGCCGGGGCCGCCCCCGCGTCGACGAGCGCCACCGCCTCGTCATGGACCCCGCCGTCGCCGCCGCCGGCTGCCACGTCCACGTCCAGAACGCCGAACTGCACACCCACGGCGTCGGCACCCCCGACCTCGGCCTCGCCGCCTGGCGCAGCGCCACCATCCTCAACACGGTGACCGGCAAGGACACCTACCCGCTGCCCGCCCGCACCGCCTTCACCACCTTCGGCCTGCGCGAACAACAGCAGCGGCCCCGGACCCCGCACCCCCACCGGGCCAGAGCGCTGACCCCCTCGGCGGACGGAATCTGAGGCCGCACACCTCAGCACTGTGCGGGGATCCGGCGGCGGCGCGGACATGCCGCCGCCGCGCCGGACCCCGTGCGCCCCTAGAACACCGGCGTGCCGTCGCGCGTCAGCCGCCAGTCCACCGAGGCGAAGTCCTTCGGGTCCAGCACACCCTTCGCCGTCACCCACTCGGCGATCCGGGTCCGGATCTCCGTCGACTCCGACCACAGCTCCTTGGCCGCCGCCACGTACGGGAACGCGCCGCCGCCGTTGGCCCGGTAGTTGTTCACCGCCAGCACGAACTGCTGCGCGTCGTCCAGCGCCGCCCCGTTGAAGGTCAGGTTCTTGATCCGCGACCCGGCCGGCTGGGCGACGTCGATGTCGTACTTCAGCCCCGACACGTAGTCGTAGTTGTAGTCCGGACGGTTGTTCGCGTTGGTCAGCTTGTCCACGTCGACCGCCGCGCCCGCCGCCGTCTGCGCGAAGTACTCCGCCGAGTACTCCAGGTACGCCCGCACCTGCGCGCCCGTCAGCAACTTCGCGACCAGCGTGTTGTCGTACACGTACAGGCTCGACAGGTCCCGGATCGTCACGTCGCCCGCGTGGATCTCCGAGGTCCGCGAGAACGGCGAGGCCTGCGCGATCACCGGCAGCGCGGCGTACGCGGTGCCGGCCAGCGCGGCCTTCACCACGTCCTCCTGCACCTTGGTGATCAGGTCGATGATCGGCGCGTCCTTGTACCGGGCGTCCACCGTCGTCAGGGTGTCCGTCGCCTGTCCGACCACCTGGTTGACGTACGTGACGACCTTCGCGTGCTCGTCCTTCAGCAGCCGGGTGATGCGCGGGTCGTCGGCGACCGTGCGGGAGTCGCGCAGCGACGCCGCGACCGACTCCACGTGCCACCGCCCCTTCTCGAACACCAGGTCGATGTCGAAGACGGAGAGCCGCTCCGCGTAGCACAGCGGCTCCGACAGCACGACCGTCCGGCCCGTCTTCTCGTTGACGACCTTCAGCTCCGGGATCTCCAGATGCGCGTGACCCACCAGGATCGCGTCGATCCCCGGCACCTGCCGGGCCACGTTCGCCGCCGCGTCCTCCACATACGGCAACTGGTCACCGTAGGACGACGTGCCCGACGTACCCGAGTGCGCCGACACGATCACCACGTCCGCACCCATCGAACGCAGCTTCGGCACCCACTTGGCCGCCTGCTCCTCCAGCCCCGGGAACGTCAACTTGCCCTGCACATACGCCTTGTCCCAGATCGCGATGCCCGGGTTGGTCAGCCCCAGCACCGCCACCTTCACCGGCGGACCGCCGTGCACCTGGAACTTCTTCATGAAGTACGGCGCGAACGCCGGCCGCTGCGTCTTCGCGTCCAGCGCGTTGGCGCCCAGCAGCGGGAAGTCCAGCTGCCGCTCGAACGTGCGCAGCGTCTCGATGCCGTAGTTGAACTCGTGGTTGCCCAGCGCCGCCGCGTCGTACCCGATCGCGTTCATCGCCTGCGCCATCGGGTGCACCGGACCGCCCTTGGCGGTGATCGGGTCCACCTTCGCGTAGTAGTACGTCAGCGGAGTGCCCTGGATCGTGTCACCCGCGTCCAGCAGCAGCGTGTTGTGCCGGCCCCGCTCCCGGCGGATCTCGTTCACCAGCGTCGAGATCCGCGCCAGACCCTGCGCGTTGCCCGCCGCGTCCTTGTACTCCGCGTCCTTGAAGTAGTCCCAGTTGAAGACGTGCCCATGCAGATCGGTGGTGCCCAGCACGGTCAGCGCGTACCGCTTGGGCTGCCTGCCCGGGTGGTGCGCCGCCCCCGTCGCGTACTCGGCCGCCTCGGCCGCCGGCGCCGCCGCCGCACCCGTCAGGGCCACCCCCGCCCCGGTCACGGCCGACTTCTTCAGGAACTTCCGGCGGTTCAACGCCATGTCTGGTTCTCCTCGGGAAAGATCAACGACGCGCGTAGATGGACGCGCGTAGATTCTGACCGGCACATGGCGAAGCGCAACACCCCCGACAGGTTGCGATCTGATGACCGGACACCCCGCGAGACCCACCGCGGGTGACACAGTGGGACGTATGACCCTTCACCCGGAAGAGCGATCACAACCGGCCGCCCCCGCCACGCCCTACGGCACCCCCGACGCCCCCCGCATCGCCGTACGCGGCGAAGCCCACCTCGAAGTCGACCCCGAGATCGCCCGCATCGGCATCACCGTCTCCGCCCGCGGCCGCGACCGCCGCTCCGCCCTCGACGACCTCACCCGCCGCAACGCCGCCGTCCTCCACCTCGTCAGGTCCTACGGTCCAGCGGTCGAACGCGTCGAGACCGGCGCCCTGTCCGTCACCCCCGAACTCGTCCGCCACGGCCGAGGCGAACGCATCCGCACCTACCACGGCGCCGTCCGCCTCACCGCCGAACTCACCGACTTCACCGCCCTCGGCGAACTCACCACCCGACTGGCCGACTTGGACCTCACCCGAGTGGACGGCCCCTGGTGGGAACTGCGCCCCGACTCACCCGCCCGCCGACAGGCCCGCCAGCAGGCCGTCCGCGAGGCCGTCCAGCGCGCCAGGGAATACGCCGAAGCACTCGGCACCACCCTCGACGCCCTCGTCGAGATCGCCGACATCGGCGCCGAGGGCCCGCAGCCCCTCCCACCCGCCCCCGGCGCGCGCATGCGCTCGATGGCAGGCTACGGCGGCCCCGCCGCGCCGGACGAGGCGCCCCCGCTCGACCTCGAACCCGAACGGCAGCACGTCTACGCGCAACTCAACGCGCGATTCACCATGAAACCGCCCAAACTGTAATCACGTCAGAACCGGAGAACGCCTCTTCAAGGAGACCCCCGGCACCCGTGAGAGTGCCCGCCCGCACACACCGCCGAATGTCAACACCCCTTCAACTCCCCTTCACCGAAAGGACGTTGGACAGCAACCCGACACCGAGTTCCTACCGAACGGTAAGGCCTAGGCTCACACCATGCGCCGAGCAAAGATCGTCTGCACCCTGGGGCCCGCCACCGACACCTACCACCGGATCAAGGCCCTGGTCGACGCCGGAATGGACGTCGCCCGCCTCAACCTCAGCCACGGCACCCACGCCGAGCACGAGGAGCGCTACCGGCACGTACGCCGCGCCGCCGACGAGACCGGCCGCAGCGTCGGCGTCCTCGCTGACCTCCAAGGCCCCAAGATCCGCCTCGACCGCTTCCGCGAAGGCCCCGTCCTCCTCGAACGCGGCGACACCTTCACCATCACCGTCGAAGAAGGCGTCGAGGGCGACCGCCACACCTGCGGCACCACCTACGCCGGCCTCGCCGACGACGTCACCCCCGGCGACCGCATCCTCGTCGACGACGGCAAGGTCGCCCTGGAGGTCACCGCCGTCGACGGACCCCGCGTCCGCACCCGAGTGCGGGAAGGCGGCATGGTCTCCGACCACAAGGGCCTCAACCTCCCCGCCGTCGCCGTCTCCGTCCCCGCCCTGTCCAAGAAGGACGAGGACGACCTGCGCTGGGCACTGCGCACCGGATGCGACGTCATCGCCCTGTCGTTCGTCCGCGGCGCGCGCGACGTCCTCGACGTCCACCGCATCATGGACGACGAGGGCCGCCGCCTCCCCGTCATCGCCAAGATCGAGAAACCCCAGGCCGTGGAAGCCGCCGAGGACATCGTCGCCGCCTTCGACGGCATCATGGTCGCCCGCGGCGACCTCGGCGTCGAAATGCCCCTCGAACAGGTCCCCATCGTCCAGAAACGCGCCGTCGAACTCGCCCGGCGCAACGCCAAACCCGTGATCGTCGCCACCCAGATGCTCGACTCCATGATCGACAACGCCCGCCCCACCCGCGCGGAAGCCAGCGACGTCGCCAACGCCGTCATCGACGGCACGGACGCGGTCATGCTCTCCGGCGAGACCAGCATCGGCAAACACCCCGTGCAGACGGTCCGCACCATGGCGAGAATCGTCGCCGCGGCCGAGGAGGACATCCTCGCCAAAGGACTGCCCCCGCTGACCGAACGCGACAAACCCCGCACCCAGGGCGGCGCCCTCGCCCGCGCCGCGGCGGAGATCGGCGACTTCCTCGGCGCGAAGTTCCTCGTCGCCTTCACCCAGTCCGGCGACACCGCCCGCCGCCTGTCCCGCTACCGCTCGCCCATCCCCCTCCTCGCCTTCACCCCCGAACCCGCCACCCGCTCCCGGCTCAGCATGTCCTGGGGCGTCGAGACCTTCCTCGGCCCGCACGCCGACTCCACCGACGCGATGGTCGAGCAGGTGGACGAACTCCTGCTGCGCCACGGGCGCTGCCGCGAGGGCGACGTGGTGGTGATCACCGCGGGCTCCCCGCCCGGGGTCGCCGGCGCCACCAACCTGGTCCGGGTCCACCGCATCGGAGAGGACGACAGCCCTCGGTAGGGGAGCGTCAGTACTTGGCGCCCACGTGGGCGTCCATGAGGGCGACGGAGTCCTTCTTGGCGACGGAGATGTTGTACGGGTTGCCGTTGCGGGTGCACTGCGTCCACTCGACGCCGAGCCGGTCCAGGGTGTCGGTGCAGAGCCGCCGGATGTCGTCGGAGACGTTGGTGAAGAAGTACCGGGGATACTCGTAGCGCTTACGCTCCCCGCCGACCACACGGGTGGTCCAGTTGGTGATGCGACACCCATCGGAGTGGATGAGCCCCCGCACGAACTCCCAGGGGTACGCGTCGACGATCGCCCGCTGCCACTCTTCGAGCACGATCCGCCGCTCGTGCTTCCTGCCGGGGCCGTGCTGGGGGAACAATCGGGGCCAGTCCCGGAGGTAACTGGTCACCATGACGCACCCCTGCTTCTGCACGGTGAAGACGCCGACACCGGGACGCACGCGGGTGATCGTTTCCCTGCACTGCTGGACGAGCCCCGGCCAGGCGTCGGCGCAGGCGATCCGCAGGTAGTGGCCGCGGCGGTGTGGACTGAGGCATCCGTCGCCCAGATAGAGGCCCAGCAGGTAGGCGTACGCCGCCTCGTCCGCGGGCGGCCCGGACGGCGGGGGAGCCATACGAGGCGATGGTTCGAGGCGACTTCGCCAAGAGCGGATGGCGGCGCGGGAGATCCCCGTCTGCTTGCTGACGGAGTTCAGGCTGCGGCCCTGGGAGACCAACGCGAGGGCTCGCTTGCGTGTGCTGAGGTCGTACATGTGGACACTCTTGGAGAGTGATCGCGTCGACACGCAGCAAAAAGCGGATGTTCAGCAGAACGTGGACGTCCGCTTTAAAAACTGACCTTGAAATCGAAGGAAAAGTGCCCCGGGTCGGACTCGAACCGACACTGTATGGGTTTTGAATCCATTGCCTGCTGCCAATTGGGCTACCGGGGCCTAACGAATCGAAGGTCCACTCCGACCCGCCGTGCCCTACCTTACCGCAGCTAGGTAGGCTCTTGGGAGCAGTATCTGCCTCCCCCGGAACAAGGAGCGCCCCCGTGACCGCCGAGTCGCCCCAGCCCCTGGACGTGTCCGATGACGACAAGTCGCATGTGCCCCCGTTGACGACCCGTGTCGTCATCGCGGAGGACGAGGCGCTGATCCGGCTGGATCTCAAAGAGATGCTGGAGGAGGAGGGCTACTCCGTCGTCGGCGAGGCCGGGGACGGTGAGCGCGCGGTGGAGCTGGCCCGTGAGCACCGGCCGGATCTGGTGATCCTGGACGTGAAGATGCCGAAGCTCGACGGCATCTCGGCGGCGGAGAGGATCGCCGAGGAGAGCATCGCGCCGGTGCTGATGCTGACGGCGTTCTCGCAGCGCGATCTGGTGGAGCGGGCGCGGGACGCGGGTGCGATGGCGTATCTGGTGAAGCCGTTCAGCAAGAGCGATGTGGTGCCGGCGATCGAGATGGCCGTCTCGCGGTTCACGGAGCTGAGGGAGCTGGAGAAGGAGGTCGCCGACCTCACCCAGCGGCTGGAGACGCGCAAGCTGGTGGACCGGGCGAAGTCGGTGCTCCAGACGGAGTACGGGTTGAGTGAGCCGGCGGCGTTCCGCTGGATCCAGAAGACGTCGATGGACCGTCGTATGTCGATGCAGCAGGTGGCGGAGGCCGTGATCCAGGACAGCGACGAGAAGAAGGCGGCCAAGGGCGGCAAGCCGGAGAAGCCGGAGTAGTCGGCGTAGCAGCCGGTCGGGCTCGCCCCGCACAGGTGCCGAAGAGGCCCGCATCCCTTGCGTAGGGGTGCGGGCCTCTTGGTGTGTCGGGTGGTGTTCAGTCCTCGCCGAGGTAGGCCTTGCGGACCGACTCGTCGTGCAGGAGGTCGCGTCCGGTGCCGGACAGAACGATGCTGCCGACCTCCATGACGTGGCCCTGGTCGGCGAGGGAGAGGGCGGCCTGGGCGTTCTGTTCGACGAGCAGGATGGTGGTGCCCTGGGATTTGAGCGCGGCGATGGTCGCCATGATCTTCTGCATCATGATCGGGGACAGGCCCATGGAGGGTTCGTCGAGCATGAGCAGTTTGGGCTGGGACATGAGGGCGCGGCCCATGGCGAGCATCTGCTGCTCGCCGCCGGAGAGGGTGCCGGCGGCCTGCTTGCGGCGTTCCCCGAGGATGGGGAAGAGGTCGTAGGCGCGCTGGATGTCCTTCTCGATGGCGCTTCTGTCCTTGCGGAGGAAGGCGCCGAGGCGGAGGTTGTCCTCGATGGTCATGCGGGGGAAGATGTGCCGGCCTTCGGGGGAGTGGGCGAGGCCGAGGGAGACGATCTGGTGGGCGGGGACCTTCTTGAGGGACTTGCCGTTGAACCTGATCTGTCCGCCGACCGGCTTGAGGAGGCCGGAGAGGGTGCGCAGGGTGGTGGTCTTGCCGGCGCCGTTGGTGCCGATGAGGGTGACGACCTGGCCGGCTTCGACCTTGAAGGAGATGCCCTTGACGGCCTCGATCTTGCCGTAGGCGACGCGCAGGTCCTCGACTTCGAGCAGTGTGGTCATCGGTGGTTCTCCTTGCCGGGCGTGGCGTCGTCCCCGGTGGCGCCGGTGGAGCCGGTGGCCGTGTCTGTGGCCGTGTCGGTGGCCGTGCCGGTGTCCTTCGTGGTGGCGGTCTCGGCGCGGGTGCCGGCCGCGTGGGCCTCGGCCTGGGCGACTTCGGCGGCCTCCTCGGCGCCGGGGTCTCCTTCGAAGGGTTCGCCGAGGTAGGCGGCGATGACGCGTTCGTCGCCCTGGACGGTGGCGCTGTCGCCTTCGATGAGCTTTTCGCCCTGGACGAGGACGGCGACGCGGTCGCAGAGGTTGAAGATGAACCGCATGTCGTGCTCGATGACGAGGATGGCGATGCCCATGTCCCGGATGGCGAAGACGAGTTCTTCGGTGGCGCGGGTCTCCTGCGGGTTCATGCCGGCGGTGGGCTCGTCCAGGAGGAGGAGGCCGGGTTCGCTGGCGAGGGCGCGGGCGATCTCGAGTTTGCGCTGTTCGCCGTAGGGGAGGTTGCGGGCGAGGTGGTCGGCCTTGTCGGCGAGGCCGACGAAGTCGAGGAGTTCCATGGCGCGTGTGCGGGAGGCTGCTTCGGCCTTGTGGAAGCCGGGGCCGCGCAGGACGGCGGACCAGAAGCCTTCCTTGGTGCGGGTGTGGCGGCCGACGAGGACGTTCTCCAGGACCGTCATGTTGGCGAAGAGGCGGATGTTCTGGAAGGTGCGGGCGATGCCGGCCGCGGTGACCTTGAAGGATTTGGGCGGCAGGACGGCGCCCTTGTAGCGGACTTCGCCTTCGGTGGGGACGTAGAGGCCGGTGAGGCAGTTGAAGAAGGTGGTCTTGCCGGCGCCGTTGGGGCCGATGAGTCCGACGATCTCGCCGCTGCCGACGGTGAGGTCGACGCCGCGTACGGCGGTGAGGCCGCCGAAGCGCATGGTGACGCCGCGTGCGTCGAGGACGGTGGTGCCGGGGGCGGTGGCGTCGGGTGCGGTGCCCTGGGCGGTGGTGTCGGTGGTCATGGTGGTCAGGCCCCTGTCTTGCCGAGGGCCGCGGGCGCGTCGGCCTCTTCGTGGAATTCCAGTTGGCGGCGTCGGTTGGGGACGATTCCCTCGGGGCGGAAGCGCATGAGCAGGATGAGGGCGAGTCCGAAGGCGAAGAGCTGGTAGTTGCCGAGGAACTGGAGCTTGTTGGGGATGAGGAAGAGCAGTGCGGCGCCGATGAGGGGGCCGGCGATGGTGCCCATGCCGCCGAGGACGACGGCGGCGAGCAGGAAGGCGGAGTTGGGCGGTACGGCGCCGGCGAAGAGGTACTGCTCGGGGGTGACGGTGTAGGTGACGTGGGCCTGGACGGTGCCGGCGAGACCGGCGAGGGAGGCGCCGACGGCGAAGGCGATGAGCTTGACGCGGAAGCCGTTGATGCCCATGGCGAGGGCGGCGGTCTCGTCCTCGCGGATGGCGACCCAGGCGCGGCCGATGCGGGAGTTGCCGCTGCGCCGGAAGACGAGGACGACGACGGCGGTGATGAGCAGCATCAGGAAGAAGTAGTTGGCGAAGCGGCCGATGGTGAAGCCGCCCATGTCGTGCTGGGCGCCGAAGTCGAAGCCGAGGACGTCGAGGTTGGGGATGGAGGCGATGCCGTTGGAGCCGTTGGTCAGGTCGGGTCCGGAGGTGCCGTCGAGGTTGTTGGCGGTGATGCGGAAGATCTCTCCGAAGCCGAGGGTGACGATGGCGAGGTAGTCGCCGCGCAGGCGCAGGGTGGGGGCGCCGATGAGGACGCCGAAGACGAGGGAGGCGGCGCCGCCGACGAGGACGGCTGCCCAGAAGGGGAAGTGCACGTCGAAGGGGGAGTTGGGGGAGCCGGAGACGAGGGCGGCGGCGTAGGCGCCGACGCCGAGGAAGGCGACGTAGCCGAGGTCGAGGAGTCCGGCGAGGCCGACGACGATGTTCAGGCCGAGGGCGACGGTGGCGAAGATGAGGATGTAGACGCCGAGGGTGGCGTATTTGTCGTCGGTCTGGGTGAAGGGGAAGAGGGCGGCGGCGAGGAAGGCGCCGCAGATGGAGAGGTTCTGGTGGCGGGCGGTGATCTGGGAGGCGTGGGCGATGAGGCCGGCCTTGTTGAGGGCGGCGAAGCCGAAGCCGGCCATGATCAGGAAGCCGACGAAGAGTTCGTCGTAGGGGGTGCCGATGCCGTAGGTGAAGACGGTGAGGCCGAGCGCCATGATGGCGACGATGATGAGGATCTCGGCGTAGGACGGCAGGGCGCGTACGGGGCGGGGGGCGTCGGCGGCGAAGACGGCCTTGGTGGTGTCCCAGCCGTGGCCGAGGCGGTGCCTGAACTGTTCCCAGCCGGTGCTGTCGGGGTCGATGGGGTCGGGTGCGGGGCGCTTGAAGGGCAGGGCGAGGGCGCCGAGGAGGGTGGCGAGGGTGGTGGCGGCGACGACGTAGCCGCCGGGTTCGAGGTTGACGACGCCGCCGAGTTCGACGCTGATGGCGATGACGGTGTACCAGGCGGTGGCGAAGGTGGCGAGTGCGGCGAGTTTGACGCCGGCGTCGGCGCCGGCGGGGGCGAGCCAGCCGAGGCCCTTGACGCCGTAGGAGGAGAGGGCGAAGAGGGTGGTGAGGGCGCCGCCGATGAGGACGAGGACCTGGAGGCCGCCCGGGTAGCCGTAGACGGTGAGGTCGCCGGGGAAGTCGGCGGTCCAGGTCCAGGCGAGGAAGGTGGCGGCGATGGTGAGGAGGGCGCCGGCGGTGGCGAGGGCGCGGCCGATGTGTTCGGGGAGGGCGATCAGGCCGGTGGCGGGGGTGCCGGTGGTGGGGGTGCTGGGGGTTTCGGGTGCGGTGGTCTGTGTGGTCATCGGTGTCACGCCCTGTCCGCGACGCGCTCGCCGAGCAGGCCCTGGGGCCTGAAGAGGAGCACGAGAATGAGGAGTACGAAGGCCCAGACGTCGGCCCAGGTGTTGCTGCCGAACTTGTCCATGCCGGGGATGTCGGCGATGTAGGCGGTGGCGAGGGTCTCGGCGACGCCGAGGACGAGGCCGCCGATCATGGCGCCGTAGATGTTGCCGATGCCGCCGAGGACTGCCGCGGTGAAGGCTTTGAGGCCGAGGATGAAGCCCATCTTGAAGTCGATCTGGCCGTACTTGAGGCCGTCGGCGAGGCCGCCGACGGCGGCGAAGGCGGCGCCGAGGGCGAAGGCGACGACGATGATGCGGTCGGTGTTGACGCCCATGAGTTTGGCGGTGTCGGGGTCCTGGGCGGTGGCCTGCATGCCGCGTCCGGTGCGGGTCTTCATGACGAAGTAGCCGAGGACGGCCATGCTGATGGGGGCGGCCAGGAGGAGGAAGACGTCGCCGGTCTGGATGGTGACGCTGCCGAGGTGGAAGGGGCCGCCGGGGATCTGCGGGAAGGGCCGGGCGGACTTGGCGTCGGGGTACCACGCCCAGACGGCCTGCTGGAGGGCGAGGGAGAGGCCGATGGCGGTGATGAGGGGGGCGAGGCGTGGGGCGGAGCGCAGGGGCCGGTAGGCGAACCGTTCCGCCCCGATGGCGACGAGGACGGCGACGATGATCGCGCCGAGCAGCATGCAGGGCAGCGCGAGCCACATGGAGGTGCCGTCGGGCAGGATGTAGACGTAGACCGTGAGGGCGCCGAAGGCGCCGGTCATGAATATCTCGCCGTGGGCGAAGTTGATGAGCTGGACGATGCCGTAGACCATCGTGTAGCCAATGGCGACCAGCCCGTACATGGATCCCAGTAGCAGGCCGTTGACCAGCTGCTGCGGCAGTTCGTTCACCGCATGTCCTCCGAGACTTTCGGACGTTCGACGGATGTGACCGTGATGTGAGTCCGCGCGGGGCGCCAGTGGAACGACGCCCCGCGCGGCTGTTGAGCGGTGTGGGTGTGGGTCAGCCGGTGAAGGTGCCCGACTTCACGGGCACGAAGGCGCCGTTGTCGACCTTGTAGACGGTGAGCTGCTTGTTGGTCGCGTCACCGTATTCGTCGAAGGAGACCTTGCCGGTCACACCGTCGAAGGAGACCTTGGCCATGGCCTCGGTGACCTTGGCGCGGGCGTCGTCGGGGAGCTTGCCGCCGTTGTCGTCGACGACCTTCTTGACGGCCTCGATGATGGCCCAGGCGGAGTCGTAGGAGTAGCCGCCGTAGGCCGCGTACTCCTCCTTGTAGCCGGCCGCCTTGTAGTCGTCCACGAACTGCTTGGCGGAGTCGAGCTTTTCGACCGGGGCGCCGACGGAGGTGGCGAGGTCGCCGGCGGCGGAGGGGCCGGCCAGCTTGGCGTAGGTGGCGTCGTTGATGCCGTCGCCGCCGACCAGCGGGATCTTGGCGCCGGCGGCCTTGATCTGCTTGCTGAGCGGGCCGGCCTGCGGGTATTCGCCGCCGTAGT
This sequence comes from Streptomyces similanensis, assembly GCF_039543625.1. NCBI lineage: Bacteria > Bacillati > Actinomycetota > Actinomycetes > Kitasatosporales > Streptomycetaceae > Streptomyces > Streptomyces similanensis. The sequence goes on from NZ_BAABKC010000070.1 coordinate 98,348, forward strand.
AGACGACGTCGGCGCCGGAGTTCTTCACCTTGGTGGCGACCGCGGAGAAGTCCTTGGTGTCGGGGTTGATGTGCTCGGTGCCGACGACCTGGCCGCCGAGCTTCTTGAACTCGTCGGTGAAGGTGCCCGCGAGGCCGGCGCCGTAGGTCTTCTTGTCGTCGATGACGAAGACCTTCTTCTTCTTGGCGTCGTTGTAGACGTACTGGGCGGCGAACGGGCCCTGGATGGCGTCCGTGGTCGCGGTACGGAAGTACGACGGGTGCTGGCGGACCTTCTTGGTGCGCCAGTCGGGGCCCTGGGTGAGGGAGGGGCCGGTGTTGGCCGGGGAGACCTCGACCAGTTTCGCGTCGTCGAAGACCTTCTGCATCGATTCGGCGACGGAGGAGTTCAGCGGGCCGACGACACCGAGAACGCTCTTGTCGGAAACGAAGGTGACGGCGTTCTGCTGGCCGGAAGAAGGCTGGGCCTGGTCGTCGCGGGCCTGGAGTTTGAAGGTGACGCCCTTGACGTAGTTCTTTTTGTTCGCGGTCTTGACGGCGAGGTCGGCGGAGTTCTTGATGCCGAGGCCGAGGGCGGACAGGTCTCCGGTCAGCGGGGCGTCGACGCCGATGGTGACGGTGGTTCCGCCGCCGCCGTCACCGGAGTCGGAGTTCTTGTCTCCGTCCCGGGAGCCACAGGCGGTGAGGGTGAGTGCTCCCGCAGCCAGCGCGGCGGTGATGGCGATGAGCGAACGTTGACGCACGGTCAGTCCTTTCCCTTGCACGGCCCTCCCCCCTGGAAGGGGCCGAGTCGAGCGCCGGCCCGAAGAGATTTTCCGACCGTGCGGTGACTGGCGGTGACTCTAGGCGGGCGTGGGGAACGGGGAGGAGAGTCTGACCAATGCTGTGACGTTCTTGTTATGACACGACGTATTGCAGAGCGGTACTCGGCGGGTGGAACAGCGGAATTCAGGCCGATTCGCCCCGTCCGCATTCTGAGAACCCGCAGGACGCGCCCGGCTGTGTTCAGGTGTGTAAGGTGTTTTGGTGATGACTGGGAAACGTTGCCACAGGCTACTTGCAGCGCCTCGGAGAGGGCGTGCGCATACCGCGGCCCCAGGATGAAACTCTGGACCTCCATTGCGCGGGTATTACGCAGTGTTACATCCACGAAAGGAAGTCCCGCATTCTCCGGAATTTTCCCGCATTCCCTGACATGCAGGGTGATGACGATCTTGCGTGCGGTGCCCGCCGCCGTCCGGAAGGGCGGACGGGGCGTGGAGGTGACGGAAAGTCCCGCATACGGCTGGTCGAGCGCGCTCACGGTCACCGGAGGCCCGGATTCCACACTCACCAGCAGCGCGAAACTGAAGCTGCCCGGCGGCGCGCCGCGCGGGGTGGCCACCGGGTCCAGATAGGAGACGTCGACCACCTGCGAGGGGTACGGCGGTGCGGGCGACGGCGGTGCGAGGCGCGGGAGTTGCCGCGTGCGGGCGGCCTGGAGGAATCCGACGCCGGCCAGCAGGGCGACGAGCACGGCGGCGACGAGGACGAAGCGGCGGCGCCGGTCGCGGCGGCGGGCGCGGGAGTCCTCGGGGACGCCGGTGTGCTCGGCGCGGGTGTCCTCGGCGCGGGTGTCCTCGCCCGGTTCGAGCGGGCCGATGCCGCTCACTGCCACGGCCCCTTGCCGGGGGCGCCGTCGCGGTACCGCTCGGCGCAGGCGGCGTTCGCCCGACGCACGATCAACTCATCTGCCGCCCGGTCGCCTTGGCGCTGCCGCACGGGGCGGGCGGCGGCCACGATCCGGCGCAGGATCTCGTACTGCCCGTTGGACAGCCCCATCGACTGGTAGTCGCCGTAGACGCCGTCGTCGAGCGTCTCGCGCGCCCAGTGGGCGACGACGTCGGCGCACAGCCGCGCCGGGGACGTCACCCGAGGTGACGGCGGTGACGGCGGCCGATCGGCGACGGACGGCGGGGCGGACGGCCGGGCGGCGGCGGACGGCGGGGCGGGTGCGCCGCCGTGTCCGGCGCAGCCGGCCACCACCGCGCCCGCCAGCAGCGCCGCGACGAGCGGCCCCCCAAGAGCCGTCCCCCCATACCGCGCAACTCCTCGCGCCCCCATGCTCCGAAACTAGGACCTGCGCACCTGCCGGGCAACGAAACGCACAAGCCCCCCGGGCAGGCACCCGCACGAGCCGTGGGCTCGCTCCCGTGCCCGTACCGGCCGTGGGCTGGCGCCCGTACCTGTACCGGCCGCGGGCGGACACCCGTACCCCTACCGGCCGTGGGCAGACACCTGGCACCCGTACCGGTCATGGGCTCGCGCCCGTTCCCGTACCAGCCGTAGGCAGACACCCGGCACCCGTACCGGCCGTGGGCAGACACCCGGCACCCGTACCAACCGTGGGCCGGCACCCGTTCCCGTACCAGCCGTGGGCAGGCGTTCCGCAGGGCGGAACGGGTGGGCACGGCCCAGGACTCGGGTGCCTGTCCGAGTGACGCCGGCCGTCCTCCGCGGCTCGGGCCCCGCCCGCACGGGCACCGCCGCACCGGCACCCGGCCGTACCGGTGACCGAGGGGCCCGGGTTCAGCCGGCCGCAGGCGTCTGCTCGCCCGCGTTCAGATCCCGCAGCAGACACGTCAGCCGGGCGCTGCACACCCGCCGCCCCTGCTCGTCGCTGATCACGACCTCGTACGTCGCCGTGGACCGCCCCCGGTGCAGCGGGGTGGCCACGCCCGTGACCAGACCGGAGCGCACCCCGCGGTGATGGGTGCAGTTCAGGTCGACGCCGACGGCGATCTTGGAGCTGCCGCCGTGCAGCATCGCGCCGACCGAGCCCAGCGTCTCGGCCAGCACGGCGGAGGCGCCGCCGTGCAGCAGCCCGTACGGCTGGGTGTTGCCCTCCACCGGCATGGTGGCGACGACCCGCTCGGCGGACGCCTCCAGGATCTGGACGCCCATCCGGGTGCCGAGGTGCCCGGCGGAGAACAGGGCGGGCAGATCGACGCCGAGCGCGGCGTACTCGTCGATGACCTCTTGCGGGAACTTCACTTCGTGCTGCTCGCCCATGGAACCGGCTCCGTCCGTCGTCGATCGGCCACTACTCGACTGAGCAAGCGCTCAGTCGGTCGCCGATTGTTCCAGACGCACCACGACGGACTTGCTGGCCGGGGTGTTGCTGGTGTCCGCGGTGGCGTCCAGCGGCACCAGGACGTTCGTCTCCGGGTAGTACGCCGCCGCGCAGCCCCGGGCCGTCGGGTAGTGCACGAGGCGGAAGCCGGGGGCGCGCCGCTCCACCCCGTCCTTCCACTCGCCGACGAGGTCGACGTACGTCCCGTCGGCCAGTCCGAGGGCGCGCGCGTCCTCGGGGTTGACCAGGACCACCCGCCGGCCGCCGCGGATGCCCCGGTAGCGGTCGTCGAGGCCGTAGATCGTGGTGTTGTACTGGTCGTGCGAACGCAGCGTCTGCAACAGCAGCCGGCCCTCGGGCAGCTCGGGGTACTCCACCGGCGCGGCGGTGAAGTTGGCCTTGCCGGTGGCCGTCGGGAAGCGGCGCTCGTCGCGCGGGCCGTGCGGCAGCGCGAAGCCGCCGGGGCGGGCCACGCGCGCGTTGAAGTCCTCGAAGCCGGGGACGACGCGGGCGATCCGGTCGCGGATCGCGGCGTAGTCCCGCTCGAACTCCTCCCACGGCACCACGCTGTCCGCGCCGAGCACCCGGCGGGCCAAGCGGGCCACGATGGCCGGTTCGGACAGCAGGTGGCGGCCGGCGGGCTCCAGGCGGCCGCGGGAGGCGTGCACCATGCCCATGGAGTCCTCGACGGTGACGAACTGCTCGCCGCCCGCCTGCACGTCGCGCTCGGTGCGGCCGAGGGTGGGCAGGATCAGGGCGCGCGCGCCGGTGACGACGTGGGAGCGGTTGAGCTTGGTGGACACGTGCACGGTCAGCCGGGCCCGGCGCATGGCGGCCTCGGTGACGTCGGTGTCGGGGGAGGCGGAGACGAAGTTGCCGCCCATGGCGAAGAACACCTTGGCCGCGCCGTCGCGCAGGGCGCGGATGGCCCGCACCACGTCGTAGCCGTGCTCGCGCGGCGGGGCGAAGCCGAACTCCTTCTCCAGCGCGTCCAGGAAGGCCGGGGCGGGCCGTTCGAAGATGCCCATCGTGCGGTCGCCCTGCACGTTGGAGTGGCCGCGCACCGGGCACACGCCCGCGCCCGTGCGCCCGATGTTGCCGCGCAGCAGCAGGAAGTTGACGACCTCGCGGATGGTGGGCACCGAGTGCTTGTGCTGGGTCAGGCCCATCGCCCAGCACACGATGGTGCGCTGCGAGGCGAGGACCATCTCGAAGGCGCGGTCGATCTCCGCGCGGGTGAGGCCGGTCGCCCTCAGCGTCTCGTCCCAGTCGGCGGCGCGGGCGGCCTCGGCGAACTCCTCGAAGCCGTGGGTGTGCTCGCGCACGAACAGCTCGTCGACGGCGCCGCCGGTCTCCAGGATCAGCTTGTTGAGGAGGCGGAAGAGGGCCTGGTCGCCGCCGATGCGGATCTGGAGGAACAGGTCGGTGAGCGCGGCGCCGGCGGCGAGGCCCTTGGGCGTCTGCGGGTTCTTGAAGCGCTCCAGGCCCGCTTCGGGCAGCGGGTTGACGCTGATGATCCGCGCGCCGTTCGCCTTGGCCTTCTCCAGCGCGGAGAGCATCCGGGGGTGGTTGGTGCCCGGGTTCTGGCCGGCCACGATGATCAGGTCGGCCTGGTGGAGGTCGTCCAGCAGGACGCTGCCCTTGCCGACGCCGAGCGTCTCCGACAGCGCCGAGCCGGAGGACTCGTGGCACATGTTGGAGCAGTCGGGCAGGTTGTTGGTGCCCAGCTCGCGGGCGAACAGCTGGTAGAGGAAGGCGGCCTCGTTGCTGGTGCGGCCCGAGGTGTAGAAGACGGCCTCGTCGGGGGAGGCGAGGGCGGCGATCTCCTCGGCAACGATGCCGAAGGCACGCTCCCAGGTGACCGGCTCGTAGCGGTCGGCGCCCTCGGGCAGGTACATGGGGTGGGTGAGGCGGCCCTGCTGGCCCAGCCAGTAGCCGCTGCGCCCGGCCAGCTCCGCCACGGTGTGCGCGGCGAAGAACTCCGGGGTGACCCGGCGCAGGGTGGCCTCCTCGGCGACCGCCTTCGCGCCGTTCTCGCAGAACTCCGCCGCGTGCCGGTGCTCCGGCTCGGGCCAGGCGCAGCCGGGGCAGTCGAAGCCGTCCTTCTGGTTGACCCGCAGCAGGGTCAGCGCGGTGCGGCGCACGCCCATCTGCCGCTGGGCGATGCGCAGGGTGTGCCCGATGGCCGGGAGCCCCGCCGCCGCGTGCTGGGGCTCGGCGACCTGCGGCGCGTCCTGAACCGGATCGCCCTTGGGCGGCTTCGTGGCCATCGCACCCTCCCCTTCGACGGCGCACACGGTGCGGGCCGCGCGCGTGGTGTCCTCCGGCCGGTCCCTCCGCCCGGAGTCCTCCGATCCTCCCACGCACCACCGACATCGCCGGAGGCCGGGCGGAGGCCGGGCGGAGGGGGCGGAGGCCGGGCGGAGGGGGCGGAGGGGGAGCGGACGGAGGGGCGCGGTGGGGAATGGAGGGAGGACGCGGCCCGCGGGGCGGGCGGGCCCAGCGGCGGGTGCGTCCCGGCTGTCAGTGGTCCGTGGCAGGATCGGGGACGTGGCAGAGACAGCATCGAAGAAGACCGACAAGACCTCCGGCGGTACGCGTCCCCGGCTCATGCTCATGGACGGGCACTCGCTGGCCTACCGCGCGTTCTTCGCGCTGCCCGCGGAGAACTTCACCACCGCGACGGGCCAGCCGACGAACGCGATCTACGGCTTCGCGTCGATGCTGGCCAACACCCTGCGTGACGAGGCGCCCACGCACTTCGCGGTGGCGTTCGACGTGTCCCGCAAGACGTGGCGCTCGGAGGAGTTCACCGAGTACAAGGCGAACCGCTCCAAGACGCCCGACGAGTTCAAGGGCCAGGTGCAGCTGATCGGCGAGCTGCTGGACGCCATGCGCGCCGAGCGCTTCGCCGTCGAGGGCTTCGAGGCCGACGACATCATCGCCACGCTCGCCACCCGGGCCGAGGCCGAGGGCTTCGAGGTGCTGATCGTCACCGGCGACCGCGACTCCTTCCAGCTGGTCTCCGAGCACACCACGGTGCTGTACCCGACCAAGGGCGTCTCCGAGCTGACCCGGTACACCCCGGAGAAGGTCGTCGAGAAGTACGGGCTGACGCCGGCCCAGTACCCGGACTTCGCGGCGCTGCGCGGCGACCCGTCCGACAACCTGCCCGGCATTCCCGGCGTCGGCGAGAAGACCGCCGCGAAGTGGATCAACCAGTTCGGCTCGTTCGCGGAGCTGGTCGAGCGCGCCGAGGAGGTCAAGGGCAAGGCCGGGCAGAACCTCCGCGACCACCTGGAGTCCGTCAAGCTCAACCGCCGCCTCACCGAGCTGGAGCGGGAGGTGGAGCTGCCGAAGACGGTCACCGACCTCGCCAGGACGGCGTACGACCGCAAGGCCGTCGCCACGCTCCTGGACTCCCTGGAGATCCGCAACCCCTCGCTGCGCGAGCGGCTCTTCGCCGTCGACCCGGGAGCCGAGGAGGCCGAGGCCACCCCGATCGCGGCGGACGGCGTGGAACTGGACGGCACGGTGCTCGGAACCGGCGAGCTGGCGCCCTGGCTGGCCGGGCACGGCACGGACGCGCTGGGCGTGGCCACGGTCGACGCCTGGGCGCTGGGCGCGGGCTCGGTCGCCGAGGTCGCGCTCGCCGCCGCCGACGGCGCCGCGGCCTGGTTCGACCCGGCGCAGCTGGACGAGGCGGACGAGAGCGCGTTCGCGGCCTGGCTGGCCGACGCGGAGCGCGCCAAGGTGTTCCACGACGCCAAGGGCGCGATGCGGGTCATGGCCGAGCACGGCTGGCGCGTCGCGGGCGTCCGCATGGACACCGCGCTCGCCGCCTACCTGGTCAAGCCGGGCCGCCGCTCCTTCGCGCTGGACGCGCTGTCCCTGGAGTACCTGCACCGCGAGCTGGCGCCCGCCGCCGCGGCCGACGGCCAGCTCGCCTTCGGCGCGGACGAGGCCGCCGAGGCCGAGATGCTGATGATCCAGGCCCGCTCGATCCTCGACCTCGGCGAGGTGTTCGAGGGCCGGCTCGACGAGGTCGGCGCGGCCGATCTGCTGCGCGACATGGAGCTGCCCACCTCCGCGCTGCTCGCCCGCATGGAGCGGCACGGCATCGCCGCCGACCGGGCGCACCTCGAAGCCATGGAGCAGATGTTCGCCGGTGCGGTGCAGCAGGCCGTGAAGGAGGCGCACGCGGCGGCCGGGCACGAGTTCAACCTCGGCTCGCCCAAGCAGCTCCAGGAGGTCCTGTTCGGCGAGCTGGCCCTGCCGAAGACCAAGAAGACCAAGACCGGCTACACCACCGACGCCGACGCCCTGGCCTGGCTCGCCGCGCAGACGGACAACGAGCTGCCGGTGATCATGCTGCGCCACCGTGAGCAGGCCAAGCTCCGGGTGACCGTGGAGGGCCTGATCAAGACGATCGCGGCGGACGGCCGGATCCACACGACGTTCAACCAGACCGTCGCCGCGACCGGCCGGCTCTCCTCCACCGAGCCGAACCTCCAGAACATCCCGGTCCGCACCGACGAGGGCCGGGCCATCCGCCGCGGCTTCGTGGTCGGCGAGGGCTTCGAGTCGCTGATGACCGCCGACTACAGCCAGATCGAGCTGCGGGTGATGGCCCACCTGTCCGAGGACGAGGGCCTGATCGAGGCGTTCACCTCCGGCGAGGACCTGCACACCACGGCCGCCTCGCAGGTCTTCGGCGTCGACCGGTCGGCGGTGGACGCGGAGATGCGCCGCAAGATCAAGGCGATGTCGTACGGCCTGGCGTACGGGCTGTCGGCCTTCGGCCTCTCCCAGCAGCTGAACATCGAGGCGGCCGAGGCCCGCGCGCTGATGGACGCCTACTTCGAGCGGTTCGGCGGCGTACGGGACTACCTGCGCCGCGCGGTCGACGAGGCGCGCGCCACGGGCTACACGGCGACGCTGTTCGGCCGCCGCCGCTACCTGCCCGACCTCAACAGCGACAACCGCCAGCGCCGCGAGGCGGCCGAGCGGATGGCGCTGAACGCTCCGATCCAGGGCACGGCGGCGGACATCGTCAAGATCGCCATGCTGAACGTGGACCGGGCGCTGCGCGAGGCCGGCCTCAAGTCCCGCATGCTCCTCCAGGTGCACGACGAAATCGTCCTGGAGATCGCCCCCGGCGAGCGTGCGGCGACCGAGGAGATCGTCCGCCGCGAGATGTCCGGCGCGGTCACCCTCCGGGCGCCCCTGGACGTCTCGGTCGGCGTCGGCCGCGACTGGGAGTCGGCGGCCCACTAGCCCCTCCGGGGGCGCGCGGGGGAGACGGCCCGCGCCCCCGTGGCCGCCCCGGGGCCGGTGCGCTCCGGCCCGGGGGCGGCGTGCTGTCGCTCCGGGCGGCTGCTTCTCCGGGTGGCTGTCGCTCCGGGCGGCTGCCGTCCTGGGCGGCTGCCCTTCTGGGGCCGCGAAGAGCTGGCGCGTCCCGCCCCCCGGCCCGCCCCGATGCGCCCAGTCCTCCCCAGGCCACCGGGCCGTTCCGGCCGGCCCCCGCCCCTCCGTCTCGTCACTCACGTGGCCCCCGCGAAGACGCCGCCCGCAGGACGGGCCGACAGGATGCGGGCATGGGTATACGCATGCTCAACCACCGGCCGGCGGCATCCCAGACAGCCGTCGGCGCGGCCCCCGCCGCGCCGCTCCCGCCGGTTCCGGCCCTCGCGGCCGCGGCAAGCACCGCCCGCGTCCCCACCGACCCCGCGGCCCCCCTGCGCCGCGCCGCGACCGGCCTGCGCCGCCGCCTCCCGCTCCACGAACCGCCGCCCTGGCGCCTGTGGGCGGACCTCAGCCGCGGCTACGTCGCCCTGTTCCTCGCCCGCCTGCCCCGGCCGGGCCCCGTCCGCACCGTCACGGTCTTCGTCGCGGCGCCCCCGGCCGCCGACCGTCCGAGCGGCCCACCGCAACGCCGGCCCCGCCCGGACCGCCCCCCGCGCCACCCGCACCGCCCGCACCGCCCCCGGCGCGGACCCGGCCGGCCGGACGCCACACCCTGACCCCGGCGGCGCAGACCAGCAGCCCCGCCACCAGTCCGGCGCCCGCGCCGAAGCACAGCACCGGCACCAGGTCGCGCACCTCGGCCGACGGGCCGCGCCCGCCCCACCACTGGGCCACCCGCCGCACCGCCCCCCAGGCCCGCGCAGCCGCCGATCACCGCCGCGGCCCACCACCGGTCCCGTCGCGACAGCGCGGGCACCCCGTACGGCTCGCCCGCCGGCATCCGCCGCAGCACGCGCACCACGAACACGGCGATCACCACCGCCGCGACCGCAGAGCCGCCGTACTGCACGTACCCGTACAGGGGCGCGCCCGGCAGCGAGCGGTCCAGCACCGGGAACACCCGCGTCCCCCACCGGTCGAGATGCGTGAACGCGTCCCACACCACGTGCGTCAGCGCGCCGAGGACCGCCGAGACGTACCACCACGGCACCACGGCGGGCCGCACCCGCGCGCGCGGCGCCCCGCACCGCGTCAGCGCCGCCCAGCGCCCCTGACGGGCGGGCGGCAGCAGCGCCACCAGCGGCTCGCGCACCAGCAGCCACGCCGCCCCCAGCGCCCAGGCGATCAGCACGTCCACCGTGAACACCCCGGCGAAGGAGTGCGTGACCGCGCCGAACCCCATCGCCCCGGGCAGGACGCTCGCCGCGTAGTAGGTCAGGTCCGGCGCGAAGGAGCCCGCCACCAGCAGCGCGGGCGTCAGCCGGCCCCGCCCCGTGCCGTCCCCGCGCACCGCGGGCAGCACGGCCGCCGCATGACTCAATGTGAACGGCAACACGACCCCCAGGCAGGCGACATGACCGGAGGGGCGGTCCGTCGGTCGGCGCCGTCCAGTACGCGGGACCCGGGACCACCGCGCCCCGCGCAACAGTAAGTGGCCAACCGGTGAAAACCGGGCACCAACCGGTCCCGTCGCAAAGGAAGTTGTCGTAGGGTCGCCTGGGTCGTACACACGCATCGCTCCACGAGGGCAACCAATACCGCGGGTCAACTGTCACAACAGGGCGAACAGACAGGCACGGACGGACGCTCGGCGTCCACGGGAGGGGTTCACTCCATGGCGGCGCATTTCGGCAGGAGGCTGTACAAGGGAGCGGCCACCACGGCCGTGGCGGCGGTGGCCGTAGCGGCCCTCTCCGCTTCCGAGGCACCGGGGGTGACGGCGGACGGCCAGGGAAGACCGACCGCCGCCGGCGCGACGCCCGCCCCCGAGCAGCCCGCCGCAGGCGACACCGCGACCGGCAACTCGCACTACTACACGGCGCTTCCCCCGCTGAAGAGCCCCAATCCCGCGCCCACCACCGCCGTCGGCCTCCCGGTCGCCGACACGCCCTCCGAGGCCGGCATCCCCGCCACCGTGCTCGCCGCGTACAAGAAGGCCGAGGCCGAGCTGCGCACCGCCAAGCCGGGCTGCAACCTGCCCTGGCAACTGCTCGCCGCCATCGGCAAGGTGGAGTCCGGCCACGCGGGCGGCGGCCGCGTCACCGCCGACGGCACGACGATCACCCCGATCCTCGGCCCGGTCCTCAACGGCGTCGGCTTCGCCAACATCAGCGACACCGACCACGGCGCCTACGACAACGACAGCACCTACGACCGCGCCGTCGGCCCCATGCAGTTCATCCCCTCCACCTGGAAGTGGGCGGGCCGGGACGGCAACGGCGACGGCAAGAAGGACCCCAACAACGTCTTCGACGCCGCCCTCGCCACCGGCCACTACCTGTGCCGCTTCGGCTGGGACCTGGCCGACACCCGCGACCTGCGCAAGGCGATCCTCAGCTACAACGCCTCCGAGGACTACCTGAACACCGTCCTGTCCTGGATGGAGTACTACCGCAGGGGCACCCACACGATCCCCGACGGCACCGGCGCCGTGCCGTCCGAGCGCGGCGGCACGGGCCCCACCCCCGGCACGCCCGGCACGACCCCCCGGCCGTCGTCCCCGTCGACCCCCGCCACGGACACCCCGAGCACCCCGGGCGCCCCGAACGGGTCCGGCGGGCCGAGCACGCCCGGCACGCCCGGCAAGCCCGGCGGCGGGACCAGCCCCTCCCCGGACCCGACCGACCCCGCGCCGTCGAAGCCCACCCTGCCGCCCAGCCGCACCGACATCGTGGACCACCTCAAGGACGTGGACACGCCCCAGCTCACCGCCCGGGCGGGCGACGCGTTCACGCAGCGGATCAGCGCCCGCGCCGAGACGAAGACCGGCAAGTCCCTCGCCAAGGTCAGGGTCCGGTTCGTGATCACCGGCGACACCGACACCGTCTTCACCGGCGGCGAGAAGATCGCCACGGTCGTCACCGGCGCCTCCGGCGTCGCCGTCGCACCCGCGCTCCAGGCGGGCGAGAAGACCGGGACGTTCACCGTGCGCGCCCTGGTCGTCGGCCGCACGGTGACGGGCCTTGACTACCGCGCGACCGTCACCGAGCGCACCGCCGACGCCCTCGCCCGCACCGGCGACACCCCGCTCAGCTGCGCCCCCGGCGGCGAGTTCGCCGACCAGGTCGAGCTGAAGGCCACCTACGAGAAAGCCGCCGCCGGCAAGGTCGCGGCCACCGCCACCCTGGTCAAGTCCGCCGACGACGCCACCGCGAACACCAAGGGCCCCTACTTCAAGGACGCCGATGGCAAGCCGGTCCGCACCCTGACGGACCTGCGCACCGATGCCAAGGGCGTGCTGAAGCTGCCCAAGCTGTACGCCGACGACACCACCGGCACGTTCCTGCTCCGCGTCACCACCGCCGGCGGCGCGACGCTGACCGTCGAACTCCGGGTCGCGCCGGCCGGCACCCCGGCGAGCCCCGACCCGAGCCCGAGCCAGAGCCCCGGCACGGACACCGAACCGTCGACCGCCCCGAGCCCGTCGACCACCACCGGTTCCACGGCCTCCGCGTAATCCGCCCGGCGCGGTCACGCGCACCGAGGGGCGCCCTCCGCCACGGCGGCAGGGCGCCCTTCCGCGTCACCGTCCGAGCCGTGCGTTGGTGTGCCGGGTGGGCCGCGCGGTGGCCGGGTCCTCGGGCCAGGGATGCTTCGGATACCGGCCGCGCAGCTCCGCCCGTACGCCCTTGTAGCCGTCCCGCCAGAAGGAGGCGAGGTCGGCGGTGACGGCGACGGGGCGGCCCGCGGGGGAGAGCAGGTGCACGAGGACCGGCGCCCCGGCGACGAGCGGCGACCGCTCCAGCCCGAACATCTCCTGGAGCTTGACCGCCAGCACCGGCTGCTCCGGGTCCGTGTAGTCGACGCGGACCGCGGACCCGCTGGGCACGGTGATCCGCTCCGGGGCGAGTTCGTCCAGCCGGGCCGCCGCACCGGACGCCCAGGGCAGCAGCCGGGCCAGCGCCTGCCCGGCGTCCACACGCCCCAGGTCCGCGCGCCGCCGGGCCCGGCTCAGCTCCGGCTCCAGCCACTCGTCCACGCGCCCGTGCAGCGCGTCGTCGCCGACGTCGGGCCAGGGCGCGCCGAGCCGGCGGTGCAGGAACGCGAGCCGCTGCCGCAGCAGACCGCCCCCCGCCGGCCACCGCAGCAGTCCGAGGCCCTCCCGCCGCAGCCCGTCGAGCAGCGCTTCGCGGACGAGGGCGGGGTCGGGGGCGGCGAGCGGGCGCGCCGTCAGCTCCACCGCCCCGAGCCGTTCGACCCGCCGCGCGACGACGTCCCCGTCCGACCAGTGGACCTCCGTCCGCTCCTCGTACAGCGCCCCGGCGGCGAACCGGGCGACGTCCTCGTCGATCGCGGCGGCGAGCCGCACGCGCGCGTGCGCCCGGCCGAGCGGACGGTCGGCCACCGCGACCACGATCCACGGCGCGCCCCGCAGCGCGGACCCCTCGGCGAGCTCGGCCCGCGTCCCGGAGGCCATCACGTACGACCCCCCGTCCAGCCAGGCCACCCGCTCGGGATACGCCAGCGCCCCCACCACCCCGGCGACCCACTCGTCCGAACCCCGCCCGAGCCCGGCCCCGACGGCGAGACCGGCAGTTCCTGGGCCGTCTCCGCTGCTTCGCCGCCCTTCGCCACCGGGGGCGGAGATGGGGGAGGCGGCCGGGGGCCTCGGCTTCTGCTCTCCCGCGGCGGCGTGCCGCGCGGCGCCCTCGGGCGGGGCGGCGGCCGTCGGCGGGTCTCCCGCCCCATCCGCCTCTCGCGCCGCCACGCTCACCTCGGCACCGGGGTCCCGGCCGGGCACGCCGGGGAGTCCCGCTCCCGACGCCGCGCCCCGCAGCCGCCGCACCTCCCCGCGCCACCGCGCCGCGTAGGCGTCGCCGCCGCGCCGAGCGGTCCGCACCGCGGCGACGAGATCGTCGCCGTACTCCCGCGGCGCCTCCTCGCTCAACAGCGCGACGGCCTCCGCGACCCGCTCCCCGCCCCCGAGGGCGGCGGCGTCCAGCAGCGCCCGACCCAGCCGCGGATGCACCCCGAGCCGCGCCAGCCGCGTTCCGCGCCCGGTGGCCCGCCCGGCGGCGTCCACCGCGCCCACCGCGGTCAGGACCTCCCGCGCCGCCGCCATCGCCCCGCCCGGCGGCGGATCCAGCAGCGCCAGCCCGGCGGCGTCCGGGTCGCCCCAGCAGGCCGTCTGGAGGGCGAACGCGGTCAGCTCCGCCACCTTGATCTCCGGCGCCGGGAACCGCGGCAGCCGCCCGTCCTCCGCCTCCGTCCAGCACCGGTACACCGTCCCCGGCGCCTCACGCCCCGCGCGTCCCGCCCGCTGCCGCCCGGCCGCCTGCGAGGCCCGTACGGTCGCCAGCGCGCTCAGCCCGCGCGCGTGGTCCACCCGCGGCTCCCGCGCGAGCCCCGAGTCGACCACCACCCGCACCCCGGGAACCGTCAGCGAGGACTCCGCCACGGACGTGGCCAGCACCACCCGGCGCCGCCGCCCCGGCGCGAGCACCGCCTCCTGCACGTCCGCCGGCGCACGCCCGTGCACCTGAAGCACCTCCACGTCCCCGAGGTCCCCGAGCGCCCCCGCCACCCGCCCGATCTCCCCGACCCCCGGCAGGAAGCACAGCACGTCCCCGGACCGCTCGGCCAGCGCCCGCCGCACCACCGACGCCACGTGCGCCAGCAGCGCCGGATCCACCCGCAGCCCGTGCGGCGGCCGCACCGGACGCGCGGGCGGCGCCCACACCACCTCCACCGGATGCGCCACGCCCGCCGCCTCGACCACCGGCGCCCCGCCCAGCAGCCGCGCCCAGCCCTCGGCGTCCGTGGTCGCCGACGCGGCCACCAGCCGCAGCTCGGGCCGCAGCGTCTCGCGCACGTCCCACAGGAACGCCGCCGCGGTGTCCGCGTCCAGATGCCGCTCGTGGCACTCGTCGAGCACCACCACGTCGATGCCGCCCAGCTCCTGGTCGCCCTGGAGCCGCTGGAGCAGCACACCGGTCGTGACGACCTCCACGCGCGTGTGCCGCCCGACGACCCGTTCCCCGCGGACCGTGTGGCCGACGCTCTCGCCGGGCTTCTCGCCCAGCAGCCACGCCATCCGCCGGGCCGCGGCCCGCGCCGCGATCCGCCGCGGCTCGGCCACCACCACCCGCCGCGCCGGCCCCGCGCCCAGCAGCCCGGCCAGGGCCAGCGGCACCAGCGTCGTCTTGCCGGTGCCGGGCGGCGCGACGAGCACGGCGGTGCCGTGCCCCTCCAGCGCCTCGTCGAGTGCGGGCAGGGCGCCGCGTACGGGCAGCGCCTCCAGGGCGTCGTAACGGATCACGCCCCCAGTGTCGTACGACGACGAACGGCGCCCTCAAGGCGCCGTTCGCGAGCCGTCCCGCAGGCCGTCCGCCGGCGGAAACACCCCCCTGTGTCCGTGCGGGAGCCCCCGCACCGCTCCGCCGCGTCAGTCGCGCTCGCACACGAAGATCGCCGTGCCCGGGATCAGATGCCCGCGCAGCGGCGACCAGCCGCCCCACTCGGAGGTGTTCCAGTCGGGCCACTCCGGCTCGATGAGGTCCACCAGACGGAAGCCGGAGGTCACGACGTCGCGCACCCGGTCGCCCAGCGTGCGGTGGTGCTCCACGTAGACGGCCAGTCCCTCGTCGTCCTGCTCGACGTAGGGCGTGCGGTCGAAGTAGGAGGCGGACACCGACAGCCCCTCCGGGCCCGGCTCGTCCGGGAAGGCCCAGCGGATCGGATGCGTCACCGAGAAGACGAACCGCCCGCCCGGCCGCAGCACCCGGCGCACCTCGCGCAGCACCAGCCGCGGATCGGCGACGAAGGGCAGCGCCCCGTACGCGGAGCACGCCAGGTCGAAGGAGCCGTCGGCGAACGGCAGCGCCGCCGCGTCCGCGCACACCAGCGGGAACGGCCCGCCGATCCGCAGCGCGTGCTGGAGCTGGCGGTGGGACAGGTCCAGCGCCACCGGGCGCGCGCCCTGCGCGACCAGCCAGCGCGAGCACTGGGCCGCGCCGGCGCCGATCTCCAGGACGTCCCTGTCCTTCAGCTCCTCCGGCGGACCGAGCAGCTCCGCCTCCACCTCGTCCAGCCCCTCGGGGCACCACACGAAGCGGTCGTCGCCGAGGAACGTGCCGTGTTCGCCCTGGTACTCGTCCGCGTTCCGGTCCCACCAGCCCCGGTTGGCCCGGGTGCTCTCGGTGACGCCGGCCGCGCGGCGGGTGGCCTCCGGTTCGAACGTCTCGAACGGCTCTGGCTCTTGGATGATCGGCTCCCTCGTCGTACTCTTCCGTCCAACCCGCCCCCATGGCGTGCCGGCGAGAAGGGATGTCCTGGTGTCGGCGTGGCCTCGGGAGAAAGGTTCTGTGCCGGAAATGCGGTGAACCGCCCCGCGTGTGCGGCTTCGCGCATTGACCCTGTCCGGCTGCCCCCGTATGCTACAAGTTGCGCTGCGAGCCTGCGCTCCTCAGACGTAGCAGGCTGCGCTCGCGTCTGTTGTATGTCCCCTCGGTTTTCGAGGCGCCACCAGCGGTTTTGCGTGGTGCTTCTTTGGCTGTCCGGCTTCTTCAGAGCGAAACGGGCTCCTGGCGCAAGCAGTACCTACGACTTCAATGTCCGTACCGGAGCCCTTTCCCACATGACGAGCAGCACCGAGACCACCGCCACCACTCCGCAGGTAGCGGTCAACGACATCGGTAACGAGGAAGCCTTCCTCGCCGCGATCGACGAGACGATCAAGTACTTCAACGACGGCGACATCGTCGACGGCGTCATCGTGAAGGTCGACCGGGACGAGGTCCTGCTCGACATCGGTTACAAGACCGAAGGTGTCATCCCGAGCCGCGAGCTCTCGATCAAGCACGACGTCGACCCCAACGAGGTCGTCGCCGTGGGCGACGAGATCGAGGCCCTCGTCCTCCAGAAGGAGGACAAGGAAGGCCGCCTGATCCTCTCGAAGAAGCGCGCCCAGTACGAGCGTGCCTGGGGCACCATCGAGAAGATCAAGGAAGAGGACGGGATCGTCACCGGTACCGTCATCGAGGTCGTCAAGGGTGGTCTCATCCTCGACATCGGCCTCCGCGGCTTCCTCCCGGCCTCCCTGGTCGAGATGCGCCGTGTCCGCGACCTCCAGCCCTACGTGGGCAAGGAGCTCGAGGCGAAGATCATCGAGCTGGACAAGAACCGCAACAACGTGGTCCTGTCCCGCCGTGCCTGGCTGGAGCAGACCCAGTCCGAGGTCCGCCAGACGTTCCTCACGACCCTCCAGAAGGGTCAGGTCCGCTCCGGCGTGGTCTCCTCGATCGTCAACTTCGGTGCCTTCGTGGACCTGGGTGGCGTCGACGGTCTGGTCCACGTCTCCGAGCTGTCCTGGAAGCACATCGACCACCCCTCCGAGGTCGTCGAGGTCGGCCAGGAGGTCACGGTCGAGGTCCTGGACGTCGACATGGACCGCGAGCGCGTCTCCCTGTCGCTGAAGGCGACCCAGGAAGACCCGTGGCAGCAGTTCGCCCGCACCCACCAGATCGGCCAGGTCGTGCCCGGCAAGGTCACGAAGCTGGTTCCGTTCGGTGCGTTCGTCCGCGTGGACGAGGGCATCGAGGGTCTGGTCCACATCTCCGAGCTGGCCGAGCGCCACGTGGAGATCCCGGAGCAGGTCGTCCAGGTCAACGACGAGATCTTCGTCAAGGTCATCGACATCGACCTCGAGCGCCGTCGCATCAGCCTCTCGCTGAAGCAGGCCAACGAGTCCTTCGGCGCCGACCCGTCGGCGGTCGAGTTCGACCCGACCCTGTACGGCATGGCCGCGTCCTACGACGACCAGGGCAACTACATCTACCCCGAGGGCTTCGACCCCGAGACCAACGACTGGCTCGAGGGCTACGAGACCCAGCGCGAGGCGTGGGAGACCCAGTACGCCGAGGCGCAGCAGCGCTTCGAGCAGCACCAGGCGCAGGTCATCAAGTCCCGCGAGGCGGACGAGAAGGCCGCTGCCGAGGGTGGCGAGACCGCCGCTCCGGCCGCGTCCGGCGGCGGTTCGTACTCCTCCGAGGGTGGCGACACCTCCGGTGCGCTGGCTTCGGACGAGGCGCTTGCCGCGCTGCGCGAGAAGCTGGCCGGCGGCCAGAGCTGAATGCTCACCGCTAGGCACTAGCCGATGACTGCGGCCCGCACCCCACTGGGGTGCGGGCCGCAGCCGTTGCGCGAACGCCTCCGCCGCGGAGCCGCGAGCAGGCCACCGCCCCTCCTTCCGCACGCGACCCCTTCCCCCACGTGAAGCCTCCTGAAGGCGGACCGCCCCGTTGGGGAATGCCCGCGCCCCGCTCCTCGTTGTGAACCTACGAACACGAGGAGGGGCGGTCACCGTGCTTGATCCGCAGAGTCTGTACACATGGGAGCCGAAGGGCCTGGCAGTCGTCGACATGGCGCTCGCCCAGGAGTCGGCCGGCCTTGTCATGCTCTACCACTTCGACGGATACATCGACGCGGGCGAGACCGGCGACCAGATCGTCGGCGGACTCCTCGACTCGCTGCCCCACCAGGTCGTGGCGCGCTTCGACCACGACCGGCTCGTCGACTACCGGGCGCGCCGGCCGCTGCTGACCTTCAAGCGCGACCGCTGGACCGACTACGAGGAGCCCACCATCGAGGTGCGCCTCGTCCAGGACGCCACGGGCGCGCCCTTCCTGCTGCTGGCCGGCCCCGAGCCGGACGTGGAGTGGGAGCGGTTCGCGGCCGCCGTGCGGCAGATCGTGGAGCGGCTCGGCGTCCGCCTGTCGGTGAACTTCCACGGCATCCCCATGGGCGTCCCGCACACCCGCCCCGTGGGGCTGACCCCGCACGGCAACCGCAGCGACCTCGTCCCCGGCCACCGCAGCCCCTTCGAGGAGGCACAGGTGCCGGGCAGCGTCGAGGCGCTGCTGGAGTACCGCCTGATGGAGGCCGGGCACGACGTCCTGGGCGTCGCCGCGCACGTGCCGCACTACATCGCCCGGTCCGCCTACCCCGACGCGGCGCTGACCGCGCTGGAGGCCATCACCTCGGCCACCGGCCTGGTCCTGCCCAGCCTCGCGCACGCCCTGCGCAACGACGCCCACCGCACCCAGACCGAGATCGAACGGCAGATCCGGGAGGGCGACGAGGAACTGACCGCCCTCGTCCAGGGCCTGGAGCACCAGTACGACGCCGCCGCGGGCGCCGAGACCCGGGGCAACATGCTCGCCGAACCCGTCGAGATCCCCTCCGCCGACGAGATCGGCCGCGAGTTCGAGAAGTTCCTCGCCGAGCGGGAGGGCGACGGCTAGCGAGCGCGGTCGTGGGGCGTCCGCCGGGCCCGGCGGACGCGCCGCCGCGGGCAGGGCCTAAGCTGCCGCTCATGCTGAAGGTAGGCCTGACCGGGGGCATCGGAGCCGGTAAGAGCGAGGTGTCGCGGCTGCTCGTCGAGCACGGCGCCGTCCTGATCGACGCCGACCGCATCGCACGCGAGGTCGTCGCCCCGGGCACACCCGGTCTGGAGGCGGTCGTCGAGGCGTTCGGTCCGGAGGTGCTCGCCGAGGACGGCAGCCTGGACCGGCCCCGGCTGGGCTCGATCGTCTTCGCCGACCCGGAGAAGCTGGCCGCGCTGAACTCGATCGTGCACCCGCTGGTCGGGGGCCGCGCCGGCGAGCTGGAGGAGGCCGCCGCCGAGGACGCCGTCGTGGTCCACGACGTCCCGCTCCTGACCGAGAACGGCCTGGCCCCGCTCTACGACCTGGTGATCGTGGTCGACGCGCGGCCCGAGACCCAGCTCGACCGGCTCGTACGGCTGCGCGGCATGACCGAGAAGGACGCCCGCGCCCGCATGGCCGCCCAGGCGACGCGGGAGAAGCGGCGCGAGATCGCCGACGTGGTCATCGACAACGACGTGCCGCTGGAGGAGCTGCGCAAGCGGGTGGCGGAGGTCTGGGCCGGGCTGGAACGGCGGGCACACGCCGCCTGACCGCGGCCCCGCAGGAGCGGTGCCGACGCCTCCCGGAACGGCGGCACCGGAGCCCTCCCGGAATAGCGGTGCCGGGACGGGGCGTTGAACCCTCGCAGTGAGGGAAGGACTTTGCCGTGCCCGACACCAGCGGTTCGACCGGACGTACCCCGGAAACGCATGTCATCGACTTCCGCGCCGCCGAGCAGCTGCTCGCCGCGCGCGACCCGCGGGGCGCGGTGAAGCTGCTCGACGGCGTCATCGCCGCGCACCCCGAGAACACGGCGGCACGCCTGCTGCGCGCGCGTGCCTTCTTCGCCGCGGCGCAGCTCAGACCCGCCGAGCTGGAGTTCACCATCGTCCTGGAGCGCGAGCCGGACAACGCGTTCGCGCACTTCGCGCTCGGCCGTACCTACGAGCGCCAGGGCCATCCCGACCGGGCCAAGCGCCACTTCCGGCTGGCCGCCGCGCTGGACCCGAACCCGGAGTACCTGCAACGCGCCCGGTTCGACACCTGACCGTCCTCGCCCGGCGCCCGATGCCAGGCGTCCGGCGCCAGGCCGAGGACGCCGCGCCTGCTCCTCTCCCACCCTTCGCTCACTCGTACGGGTGAATACGGGCGAGGGGGGAACGGGTGTCCGGGTGCGGGCCGTTGTCCGGGCATGGAACTGAAAACGCGTCAGGGCTACCGAGGGACGGGGCCGGGGCCGATCACCCCGGACGGCTGCGCGGTCGAGCTGTACAGCCGCATGCCGGTGCGGGACGAGCCGGACATCATCGCCGCGGCCGTGCCCGCGGGCGCGCACATCCTGGAACTGGGCTGCGGAGTGGGTCGCGTGACCCATCCGCTGCTGGAGCGCGGCTTCACCGTCACGGCGGTGGACGAGTCACCCGAGATGCTGGAGCGGGTGCGGGGCGCGCGGACCATATGCGGCCCGATCGAGCACCTGGACCTGGGGGAGACCTTCGACGTCGTGATGCTCGCGTCGTTCCTCGTGCACGCGGGCGACATCGAGGTGCGGCGCGGTCTGCTGCGCGCCTGCGCCCGGCATGTCGCCGAGGGCGGCTGTGTGCTGATCCAGCGGGAGGGACAGGACTACCACACGAACCTGCCGCGCGAGCGGGTCGATCCCGCCGGCTTCACGGTGCGGATGCTGTCGGCCGAACCGGTCGGCGACGGAGTGAACTCGGTCCGCGCCGAGTACGAGTTCCCGGACGCCACCTGGACCCAGACGTTCCTGTCCCGGCCGCTGAGCCCGGGGCAGTTCGAGGAGGCGCTGGCGGAGGCGGGCCTCCGGGTCGACAGCTCTCTGACGGAGGACGGAATCTGGGTGCGGGCGGTGCCCGTGCGATGACTTTCCCGGCGCGTCCCGGTCTACCTCCACGACAGCACGACACACCGCTTCCCGGAGGAACCCATGTCCGAGACCGCCGCCCCCGCCCCGTCCGCCGCACTGCGCGTCCTGCGTGTCGTCCAGGTCGTGCTGGCCCTGTTCTACGCCTTCGCGAGCGCGCTGCCCAAGCTCATCGCGCACCCCTCGGCGGTGGAGTCCTTCGACCGGATGGGCTGGAGCAGCGCGGGCATGTACACCATCGGCGCGCTGGAGCTGGCCGGCGCCGTGGCCCTGCTGATCCCGGTGCTCCAGTCGGTGGCGGCGCTGGCGCTGGGGGCGCTGATGGCGGGCGCGTTCGTCGTCCAGCTCACCGCCTTCGACGGGGAGAACGCGGCGACCCCGCTCATCCTGATCGTCCCCCTGGCCCTCGTCGCCTGGGCCCGCCGCGACCGCAACGCCGAGCTGCTGCGCCTGCTGCCGCACCGCCGCGCGTGACCCCGGCCACGGGGAGGCGGCCGCCGGGGACCGGCCATGGAGGACCGGCCCCGGGGAGCGGTCACCAGGAGGGGCATCGGTGCGGCTCCCTCACAGGCTGCGCGTGGTGATGTCGCCGTGGGAGGTGGTGGCGCGGATGTCGAGTGCGACGGCGCCGTCGTTCTTCAGGGCGTTGCTGACGCGGCCGTAGCCGGCGCCGGCGTCCAGGGCGGCCGAGACGCCGGCGGCGGCCGCGACCGAGATCCCGCCGGACTGGGTGCTCAGCACGACAGTGCCGCGCACAGCCTCGCCGATCCGGATGTCGCCCCGCGCGGTGCTGATCTCCGCCGGGCCGTTGAGGCGGCCGACCTCGACGTCGCCCTCGGTCGCGGTGAGGCGGACGCTCTCCGCCTCGTCGATCTTGATGTGGCGCTACGCGCCGGGCCGCCAAGGTGCTGACCTGTCTGTTTCTGACCGACGCGGGCCACCTCACCGCGTCCGAGCTGGCCCGGCGTCTCCAGGTCAGCCCGGCGTCCATCTCCAAGGCGATCGCCTTCCTGGACGACCAGAGCCTCATCCGCAGGGAACGCGACGAACGCCGCCGCGACCGCTACGTCGTCGACGACGAACTCTTCTACCAGGCGACGATGGCCAGCGCCCGTTCGAACGACCAGCTCGTCGAGA
The DNA here is from genome assembly GCF_039543625.1 of Streptomyces similanensis. Lineage (NCBI taxonomy): Bacteria > Bacillati > Actinomycetota > Actinomycetes > Kitasatosporales > Streptomycetaceae > Streptomyces > Streptomyces similanensis. The sequence goes on from NZ_BAABKC010000070.1 coordinate 120,311, forward strand.
CCGCCCGCCAGGGGGTCGCCGTCCTCGGCCCCCACACACCGGCCGCCACCCGGCTGGAGAACATCGCCCGCTTCCTCGACTTCATCAGCGAGAGCATCGTCCGCGCCGCCGAACAGGCCCGCGCGGTCCTCCACACCAGCGCGCCGACCCCGTCGGGCGACACCGCCCGGCCCCAGCCGGACCACGGATAGCCGCCCCCGCCACAACCCCGCCCCGAGGAGCGGGCGCACCGGCGGCGGGCTGGGCCTACGCGGTCGGCGGGCAGCCCCCCCGGCCGAAGACCGTCGTCGCCGGTAGGTGTCAGCGGCCCGGGCGGCCGGCCGGGCCGCTGGGGCCGTCGAGGCCGCCCATGTCGCGCAGGCGTTCCAGCTCACGGCGGTCCCGCTTGGTGGGGCGGCCCGCGCCGCGGTCGCGGACCGCGATCGGGGCCACGGCCTCGCGGGGCGGAGGCGGCGGGGAGTTGTCGACGTAGCACTGCACGGCCACGGGGGCGCCGACGCGCTTGCGGATCAGCCGGGTGACCACGACGATCCGCTCCCGCCCCTCGGCGCCCCGCAGCCGCACCTCGTCGCCGACACGGACGGAGTGGGCGGGCTTGACCCGCTCGCCGTTCACCCGGACGTGGCCGCCCCGGCAGGCGGTGGCGCCGACGGAGCGGGTCTTGACCAAGCGGACCGCCCAGATCCAGCTGTCGATCCGCACGCTCTCACCGCCGGCCGGACCGGCCGCCTCGGCGGCGGCGATCGCGGCGGCGACCTGGGGGTCCACGGCGCTCGCGGACGAGGCGGCGGAGCCCGCCCCGCTGCCGTCCCCGGAGCTCATCCCGCCGCCGTCCTGCCCACGGCCCATGTCGTCCTGCCCACGGTCCATGTCGTCCTCGGAAGCCATGGCGTCGACCTTAGTCGCGCGGGCCGTCCGCGCCGCACGAATTTACGGTGGAGTCATGGGCAGTGGCAGGGCTATGGACACGGAAAGCGGCAGCCTCGCCGCGCTCGACGGGCGGATCACCGAGTGCCGGGCCTGTCCGCGCCTGGTGGAGTGGCGGGAGGAGGTGGCCCGCGTCAAGCGGGCCGCGTTCACCGACTGGACGTACTGGGGCCGGCCGGTGCCCGGCTTCGGTCCGCCGGACGCCCGGCTGCTGATCGTCGGCCTCGCCCCCGCCGCGCACGGCGCCAACCGCACCGGCCGGATGTTCACCGGGGACCGTTCCGGAGACGTCCTCTACCAGGCGCTCCACGACCTGGGTCTCGCCTCGCAGCCCACCGCCGTCTCCGCCGACGACGGACTGGAACTGCGCGGAGTGCGGGTCACGTCGCCCGTGCACTGCGCCCCGCCCGCCAACAAGCCGACCCCCGGAGAACGGGACACCTGCCGCCCCTGGCTGGTGCAGGAGCTGCACCTGCTGCGCCCCACCCTCCGGTCGGTCGTCGTCCTGGGCGCCTTCGGCTGGCAGGCCGCGCTGCCCGCGTTCGCGGCGGCCGGCTGGACGGTGCCCCGCCCGCGCCCCGCCTTCGCCCACGGCGCCCGTGTCCCGCTCGACGGGCGCGACGGTCTCGGCGGCCTCGATGTGTTCGGCTGCTTCCACGTCAGCCAGCGCAACACCTTCACCGGCCGGCTCACCGCCGAGATGCTCCGCGAGGTGCTGCGCACGGCGGCCCGGACCGCGGGCCTGCCGACCACACCGCCCGGCGACGCCGGCGCTCCATGAGCACCAGGTGTTCCCGAAACAGTGCGGAAAGTGATCGATTACGCCAGAAGTGTGAGGTCGGACGCACTTTTGGCATGGAACTCGTGTCGAGTACGTCTCAGTAGCGTCACCGACCGCGCCGTTCACCCCATGCTTGGCGTTTAAATCTCCGAGTACGACATTGTGGAGGTGCAGGGTGAACGGGCGACGAACAGTGCTCGAGCGCTTTCCCGCCGGCGGTCCGCGCGGATCGTGGCCGGCGGAGGAATTCGCGCATGCGCGGCGTCTGGAGGGCCTGCCGGCCGAGGTCGTGATGGACCTCGCGACGGACACCTTCCTGGTGGTCGTGCGCGGCGGCGACGGCGGTGACGTGAGTGCCTGAGCGGTGCGGGCGGCGACGGCTTCAAGGGTGACGTGAACACGACTCTCGGGTGCGCCCGACGTCAGCCCGCCTCCGGGGCGGCCGGGGCGGGGACCTTCGCCGCGAACTGCTCCGCCTGGAGCGCGTACAGCTCCGCGTACAGACCGCCGGCGGCCAGCAGCTCCTCCGGCGGGCCGGACTCCACCAGCCGGCCCTGGTCGAGGACGTGCACCAGATCGGCGTGGCGCACGGACGCCAGCCGGTGCGTGATCAGCACCACCGTCTGCCCGCTGTCCGCCAGCCCCCGGATCCGTTCGAACACCTCCAGTTCGGCGCGGGCGTCCAGCGCGGCCGTCGGCTCGTCCACGATCAGGATCCGGCCGCGCCGGTAGGCGGCCCGCGCGATGCCCAGCCGCTGCCACTGGCCGCCGGACAGCTCGTGCCCGCCGCTGAAGTTCCGCGCCAGCAGCGTGTCCAGACCGCGCGGCAGATCCGCGACCACCTCCTGAGCGCCCGCGTCGGCGACCGCCGCGGCCACCCGCTGGTCGGTGGGCGCCGCCGAGGACCGGCCCACCGCCACATTGACCCGCGCGGTGAACGGCCAGCGCTTGAAGTCCTGCGCCACCATCGCGATCCGCTCCGCGAGCGCGTGCCGGTCCGCGTCCGCCGCGTCCACGCCGTCCCACAGGATCTGCCCCTTGTCCGGGGTGTAGAGCCCGGCGAGCAGTTTGACCAGGGTCGTCTTGCCGGAGCCGTTCTCGCCGACCAGGGCCACGATCCGGCCCAGCGGGATGGTCAGCGACACGTCGTCAAGGGCCGGCCGGGCCGCCCCCGAGTCGGCCGGGTAGCCGAAGGTCACATGTTCGAAGCGGATCTCGCGCGGGTCCTCGGGCAGCGGCTCGCCGCCGGCCGGGATCGCCCGTTTCGCCGCCTCGGTGTACAGGCGCTGCAGATCGCCCACGAACAGGGCCTCCTCGTGCAGCTGGTTGACCTCCAGGACGAGGGTGTCCAGGCTCGCCGAGCCGGTCCGGATCGCGATGACCGCCGTACCGGCCACGGACAGCGCCATCGCACCGGCCAGCAGCAGCCCGCCCAGCGTCGCGTACGTCGCCACCGTCGCCAGCCCCGTCCAGCCCGCCGCGAAAAGGCCCGTACGGGCCGCCAGCCGGGCCAGCCGGGCCTGCTCCGCCTCGGCGGTCTCCGACATCTGGCGGTAGTGCCGCAGCAGGAACGGCCCCACGCCGTGCACCCGGATCTCCGGGGCCGCCGCCGGCTCGGTGAGCAGACCGCTGAGCAGGTGTCCCGCCCGCGCGTGCTGCACCCAGACGTGGAAGGACTCGTAGCGCCGCCGGGCGTTGGTCAGCGCGCTCCACGCGCTCGGCAGGGTCATCGTCACCAGCAGCGGCAGCAGCGCCCAGTGCAGCACGGTCAGCACGCCCGCCGCCGCGATCAGCGAGATCATCGCGTTCACCACACGCGTGCCGTACATGATCATCCTGCGGGCGGACGCGGCCCCGTACTGCGCGGTGTCCAGCAGCTTGTGGAAGGCGTGGTCCTCGATCGCGGCCAGCTCCACCCCCGCCGCCCGCTCCAGGTACAGCTCGGTCGCCACCCGCTCGACCTTCGGCTCCAGCCGGCCGGTGGCGTGCGTCGAGGCGGCCCGCAGCAGCGCGCCGACCAGCGCCACCGCCGCCATGACGACCAGCGCGGGCACGGCCCCGCGCAGCCGCTCCTCCAGCGCGCCGCCGCCGATCACCCGGCTGAGCACGCTGTTGACGGCGAGCAGACTGACGGCCTGCGCGGCGCCGCGCACCGCCTCGGCGGCCAGCACCGTGTTCGTGGCCCGCGGGTCGGCTTGCCGGGCCAGCCGGAAGCTGGCGGCCAGCAGTCCGGGCAGCCGCCGCACCATGCCCCGGAAGTTCAACTCCAGGAAGGCGTCGTTGTGCTGGCTCCAGCCGGTGTCGTAGCGCAGCGGGCCGCCGAAGAGCAGGCTCTCGGAGTCGGACACCTCGGGTGCGGGTGTCGTGGGTTTCGTCTTCCCGTCGCGTCGCCCGCGCCTCAGCTCCACCGATGGCCTCCCCCGATCGTGAATGGAGGCCACTATCGCGGGGCGGGACCGTGCACGGCAGGGCGCGTGACCGGGCGGCCGGAGCGCGCGGGCGCGTACGGCCGGCCGCCGCCCGGGCGCTCGCACGGCTCAGGTGCCGCACGGTTCCCGCGCCGCGCGGTCGCCGGGCCCGCCGGTGTGCGGCGCGTCGGCTTCAGGCGCTGACCGGGCGCGACCAGACCGGGGTCGTGCCCGTCACCCGGCACAGGGCCAGGTAGAGCGGGATCGGCGGGGTGTAGGGCACGGTGCCGGACGGCCGGTGGACCAGGGTGGGGAGCCGGTCCGGGTGCGGGGCGTCCGGGAGCACCGCGCCGGTGGCGTAGTGCGCGGCGTCGGGCCACCGCAGGGCGTAGTCGGAGTCGGCCGGGACGATCCACCACCAGTGCGTCTCGTCGGCGTAGACGCAGCCCACACGAGGCAGCCGCGGCATCAGCGAGGGGCCGAGGTGGGCGGGCACGGCCACGGCGTCGAAGCCCAGGGGAAGCGTCATGCCCGCGGGCAGCGGCAGCCTGCGCGCTCCGCCGGAGGGTGCGGTCCGCGCGGGCGGGTCCCCCGGTCCCGCTTCCTCGGCCGGGCCGGCGCCGCCGGGTCGCACGCGGCCGTCCGATGCGCCGGGCGTGCGCGTCTCGCGCCCCAGGCGTACGAGCGTGTCCAAGCTCAGTACCGGTCCCGAGCCGGAGCCACCGCTCACAGCCATACGGCCCCCGTTCCGTGTGTCGTCGCGTGCGATGCGCCGTGCCGCGCGGTGCGGCCGGTCCGTGCGGAGTCCTCGGTCTCCCGGTGCGGATGCGCGGGCCGCTCCGGCGTCGGCTGGGGCGCGCCCCAGCCGAGGTCGCCCCGGACCTCCCGGCCGGATCGGCCCGTACGGTCCTCGCCGGGCCCGGCCTGACGGCCGACACCGGGTGCGCTCCCGGCCCCGCGGCCGGCCCCGCGCTGCTCGCCGGATCCGGTCCCGAGGTCGGTGCCGAGTCCGGTCCTGGGGTCGGTGCCGGATCCGGTCCCGAGGTCGGCGCCGAGTCCGGTCCTGAGGTCGGCGCCGGGTCCGGTCCCGAGGTCGGCGCCGGGTCCGGTCCCGAGGTCGGTGCCGAATCCGGTCCCGTGGCTTTCGCCGCGTTCCGACGGGTGCTTCCCGGTGCGTCCGGGTGCAGAACCGAGACGGGCGTCGAGTTCCGTCCCGCGGCGCTCGCCGTCCGGCTCCGTGTCATCGGCAGGAGCCGTCGCCGCGGCCGTGCGCGGCAGTTCCGCCCACACCACGAGCCCCGAGCCGTGCTCGCGCGTGCCCCAGGCGTGGCTCAGGGCCTCCACCAGCATCAGGCCCCGGCCGTGCTCCTCCTCCGGACGCTGCGGGGAGGGGTGCGGCTCGCCCGGGGCGCAGCCCTCGTCGCGCACGGCGATGCGCACCAGGTCGGGGCCGTCGGACAGCTCGCAGACGACACGGCTGCTCGCCGTGTGCACGATGGCGTTGGTGACCAGCTCGGAGACGACCAGAGTCGCCGTGTCACACGTGTCCTCGCACACCGACCAGCCGGTGAGCCGGGCCCTGGTCAGGCGTCTGGCCTGGGCCGGAGAACCCGGATGCGCGGCCAGCTCGAAGCGGAACCGGCGCTCGGCGACGGTCCCGTCGGGGCCCGATGCCGTGCGGGCGCCGGGGACGGCGAGGCCCGCGGTGGCGGCTGTTCCTAAGGGCGGGGACGGAATCACGCTTGCCACTATCGCCCCCGCCGCAAACACTTGGCAAGGGCCACTCTGAAAAATGCAGAGTGCTGTATGACGCGGTGAAGGGCCGTGGCACACTGCTCGCAACAGCACGTCGCGCGGCGCCAGTTCGGATCGGCGAGGATCCACCCGGATCTTCGAATGGATCTTCGAGTGGCGCCGCAGGCCTGTCAGGACTTTTTGGTGGAGGTGGAGCGTGAGCGAACCGCGGTCCGCGCCGACCGTCGGGCAGGTCGTGCTCGGCCGGCGCCTGCTCGACCTGCGCGAACGCGCGGGACTCAAGCGCGAGGAGGCCGCGCGCGTCCTCAGGGTCGCGCCCGCCACGATCCGCCGCATGGAGATGGCCGAGGTCGCCCTCAAGATCCCGTACCTGCAACTCCTGCTGAAGGCGTACGGCATCCCGGACGACGAGGCCGAGGCCTTCGTGCAGCTGGCCGAGGACGCCAACCGCCCCGGCTGGTGGCAGCGGTTCCACGACATCCTGCCGGGCTGGTTCTCGATGTACGTCAGCCTGGAGGGCGCCGCCTCGCTCATCCGGTCCTACGAGCCGCACTTCGTGCCCGGCCTGCTCCAGACCGAGGACTACGCGCGCGGCGTGCTCGAGTCGGGCGCCGTCGGCCAGACCAGCCCCGAGGACATCGAGCGCCACGTCGCGCTGCGCATGCGGCGCCAGGACCTGCTCACCCGGCCCGACGCGCCCCGGTTCTGGGTCGTGCTCGACGAGACCGCGCTGCGCCGCCCGGTCGGCGGCCCGGAGGTGATGCGCGCCCAGATCGACCGGCTGCTCGAAGCCGCGAAGCTGCCCAACGTGACGCTTCAGGTCGCCCCGTTCTCCGCGGGGCCGCACCCCGGCACGTACGGGCCCTTCGTACTGTTCCGATTCGCCATGCCGGAACTCCCGGACATGGTCTACAGCGAGTACCTGACCGGCGCCGTCTACCTGGACGCGCGCAGCGAGGTGGCGACCCATCTCGAGGTCATGGACCGCATGGCGGCACAGGCCGCCACGGCACATCGCACGAAGGAGATCCTCCGGGATCTCCGCAAGGAGTTGTGAATGGATCGCATGACGTCCCAGCCGGGACCGCTCCTCCGCGGCCAGCGGATCTACAACGGCATGCCCGCCCGGGAGCTGGGCAGCGAGGGCTGGCACAAGCCCTGGAGCGGCGGCAACGGAGGCAACTGCCTGGAGGCGATGAAGCTGGCCGACGGCCGGATAGCGGTGCGCCAGTCCACCGACCCGGACGGGCCGGCACTCATCTACACCACCGACGAGATGACCGCCTTCATCCAGGGAGCCAAGGCCGGGGAGGCTGATTTCCTCCTCTCCTGACCGAACTTGACCGCTTGACCGGCGCTGACTGTTTTTCTTGGCTCAACTTCCTAATCTTGGCACTGACTTGATCACTGACACCGTTCCCTCGACCACCGCTTCCCCCCTCGACCACACACGCTTACGGAGTGCCGTATGACCGGGCAGGACGCCGGCCTCGACGCCGGCCAGGACGCGACTCGGATCGACACCAGCAGGCCCCATCCCGCACGCATGTACGACTGGTACCTCGGAGGCAAGGACAACTACCCGGTCGACGAGGAGATGGGCCGCCAGATGGTGGCCATCAACCCGCGGGTGCCGATCGTGGCCAGGGCGAACCGCGCGTTCATGCACCGCGCCACCCGCTGGCTGGCCGGCAACGGCGTACGGCAGTTCCTGGACATCGGCACCGGCATCCCGACCGAGCCCAACCTGCACCAGGTGGCCCAGGAGGTCGCGCCCGACGCCCGCGTCGTCTACTGCGACAACGACCCCATCGTGCTGGCCCACGCGGCGGCCCTGCTGCGCGGCACGCCCGAGGGCGTCACCGAGTACCTCCAGGCCGACGTGCGCGATCCCGCCGTCATCCTGGAACGGGCGCGCGAGGTCCTGGACTTCACCCGGCCCGTGGCGCTGTCCCTGATCGCGCTGCTCCACTTCGTCCCCGACGAGGACGGGGCGCACGACCTGGTGTGGCGGCTGCTGTCCGAACTGCCCTCCGGCAGCTGTCTGACGATGACCCACGCCACCGCCGACTTCACCCCCGAGGAGGAGGCGGCACAGGCCACCGAGAAGCTCAGGGCGGCCGGCGTCACCCTGGCGCTGCGCTCCCGCGCCGAGTTCGCCCGCTTCTTCGACGGCCTGGACCTCGTCGAACCCGGCGTCGAGGTGCTCCACCACTGGCACCCGGAACTGGGCGAGCCGGTACCGGGCCAGGACGACGGCGTCATGGCGGGCTACGGGGCGGTGGCCCTCAAGCGGTAGCCCGGAAAGCGGCAGCCCCTGAAAGGGATAGCGGGCGCGTGCCCGCGTGCCGCGTGTGCAAGGGTGCGGTCCGGTCAGACGATCATCGGGCGGTCGTACGGTCCGATCGGCGTCGGCAGTCGCGAACCGCCCGTCAGATGCCGGTCCACCGCCGCCGCCACCGCCCGCCCCTCCGCGATCGCCCACACGATGAGCGACTGCCCGCGCGCGGCGTCCCCGGCGACGAACACGCCGGGGACGTTCGTCGCGAAGCCGGGGTCCCGGACGATCGTGCCGCGCGGCGCGAGCGCGATCCCCAGCTGGTCGATCAGGCCGTCGCGCCGGTCGGGCCCCGAGAAGCCGAGCGCGAGCAGCACGAGATCGGCCGGCAGGACGCGCTCGGTGCCCGGCAGCGGACGCCGCCCGGCGTCCACCTCCACCAGGTGCAGCTCCCGCACGTGCCCGTCCTCGTCCCCCGTGAAGCGCAGCGTCGACGCCGCGAACAGCCGCGCGTCGGCGTCGGCGGCGGGCGCCGTCCGCAGCGCCCCGGCCTCCTGGTGCGCCGCCGAGAGCCGGTAGACCTTCGGATACGTCGGCCACGGCTCGGCGTCCTCGTCGCGCTCCGCGCCGGGCTGCGCGTAGATGTCGAGCTGGGTCACCGACGCCGCGCCCTCGCGCACCGCCGTACCGAGGCAGTCGGCCCCCGTGTCGCCGCCGCCCACGATGACCACGTGCCGGCCGGCCGCGGACAGCGGCGAGACCTGGAGGTCTCCCTCGCACACCCGGTTGGACAGCGGCAGGTACTCCATCGCCTGATGGACACCGGCCAGGTCACGTCCCGGGATGTCGAGTTCACGCCAGGCCGTGGCTCCGGTGGCGATCACCACGGCGTCGTGGCGTGCCCGCAGCTCCGCCGCGCCGACGTCCCGCCCGACCGCCGTGGACACCCGGAACTTGGTCCCCTCGGCCCGCATCTGCTCCAGCCGCCGTTCCAGCTGTCGCTTCTCCATCTTGAACGCGGGGATGCCGTAGCGCATCAGCCCGCCGAGCCGGTCGTCCTTCTCGTACACGGCGACCGTGTGCCCCGCGCGGGTCAGCTGCTGGGCTGCGGCGAGCCCGGTCGGTCCGGAGCCGATCACCGCCACCGTCCGGCCCGACAGCCGGTCCGGCGGACGCGGCGGGACGAAACCCTCCTCCCAGGCCCGGTCGGCGATGGCGCACTCGACGTTCTTGATGGTGACGGCCGGCTGGTTGATCGCGAGCACGCAGCCCGCCTCGCACGGCGCCGGGCACAACCGGCCGGTGAACTCGGGGAAGTTGTTCGTGGCGTGCAGTCGTTCGCTCGCCGCCCGCCAGTCCTCCCGCGAGACCAGGTCGTTCCACTCCGGGATCAGGTTGCCGAGCGGACAGGCCTGGTGACAGAAGGGGACGCCGCAGTCCATGCAGCGGTCCGCCTGCTTGCTGATGATCGGCAGCAGCGCACCGGGGACGTACACCTCGTCCCAGTCCCGCACCCGCTCCTCGACCGGCCTGCGCGGCCACTCCTGCCGGGGCGTGGACAGGAAACCCTTGGGATCGGCCATGGCCGTCCCCCTCGCGTACTCGTACTCACGTGCGTCTGCGCGTCCTCGGGCGGCGCCCTTCCGGTCACGATACGTCCGCCGGGCCACGAGCGCAGGCCACGCGGCCCGGGCGGCGGACGACCGCGCGCTGCCGGGCCGTCGGGGGGTGCGCGGTGCGGTGAGGTGGCGGGCGACCGCGTGCCGTCGGCCCGTCGGGGGTGCGCGGTGCGGTGAGGTGGCGGGCGACCGCGTGCCGTCGGCCCGTCGGGGGTGCGCGGTGCGGTGAGGTGGCGGGCGACCGCGTGCCGTCGGCTCGCCGGGGGAGCGCGGTGTGGTCAGGCGGCGGCCGGGTCCGGCCCGCGCCACGACCGCAGCACCGAGTCGACGGCCGCCGCCGTCCGCTGCCGGGCCTTGGGCCGGACCACGCCGTCCATCAGCAGCCGGTCGTACGGTGTGTCCAGATGCCGTACGGACGCCCGTACCGCCCAGCCGACCGCGCCCTCGGACAGCGCCCGGCCCGCCGCGCTGCGGCCGACCCGCCCGCTGCCGCGCACCGAGGCGTGCGCGGCGATCTCCCGGGCCCGGTCCGGCGGGCAGCGCGGGAACAGCCGCACGATCTCCACCGCGAACGCCTCGGCGAACCGTATGTCCTGGGCGGCCCGTCGCCGTGCGTCGCGGGCCCGGCGACGGCGTCGCGCCTCGGCGTCCGCCAGGCACCGCGCCTCGGCCCGGACGAGAGCCGGCTCCTCGACCAGAACGCCCTGCCGCTCGTACCGGCCCTTGCGCCGGTTGAACCGCACGACGACGACCGACAGCGCGCTCTCCTCCCGGGACCGCCGGGTCAGCGCCGTGTCGCCGCGCGGCAGGAACACCAGATGCCCTAGATCGACGCAGACCAGACAGCGGGGCACGCCCTCCTCCAACACCAGCAGGGACAGTGGACCCCGGCGGCACCGGGCGCAGCGCTTGCCCCGCAACGGCTGGACGACGACAAGCCCGAGACGGGACGGGGGAGTCGGCAGGCGGGCCATGCGGAGTTCATTCCCCGCACCGCCCCCTTACGCACTCGCTCCCTGACGCGCCGTCCTCTGCCACGTCCGCCTTCCTGCCGTCCTCTGCCACGTCCGCCTTCCTGCTGTGAGGCAGCGCCCCCGCCTCCCGATGCACGCGCCCTCCTGCGCCGCCCGGCCCCCGCCGGCGGCGCGCACGCTTGCCGACCCCGGCCCACGTCCCTGCTCCGGCCCCGGCGGCGCGCACCCCTGCCGACCCCGGCCACGCCCCTGCCCCCGCCGGGCGCATCATGGCCGTGTGCGACTCGAAGCGATCACTTGGGAACGGCTCGGCGACCTGCTGGCCGAGCGGCTGCTCGACCTGGAACCGGGCGATGGCAGCCCCTGGCCGCGCGTCGCCCTCGACGGCGCGTCCGCCGCCCGCCCGGGCGAGCTGGCCGCCCGGGTCGCCGAGGCGCTGCGCCCGCTCGGCCGCCCGTCCCTGGTCGTCGACGCCGAAAGCTTCCTGCGCCCGGCCTCCCTGCGCCTCGAACACGGCCACCGGGACGTCGACTCGTACTACGACGGCTGGCTCGACACCGGCGCGCTGTGGCGCGAGGTGTTCGGCCCGCTCGAACCCGGCGGCGACGGGCGCGTCCTGCCCGACCTGCGGGACCCGGTCACCGACCGCGCCACCCGCAGCGCCTACGTCGGCCTCCCGCCCGGCGGAGTGCTGTTGCTGCACGGCCCCCTGCTGCTGCGGCACTGGTTCCCGTTCGACCTGAGCGTCCATCTCCTGCTCTCCCCGGGCGCCCTGCGCCGCCGCACCCCCGAGGCGGAGCACTGGACGCTGCCCGCCTTCGCACGCTACGAGGCCGAGACCGACCCGGCCGGCACCGCGGACGTACTGGTCCGCGCCGACGACCCGCGCCACCCGGCCTGGCGCGCCGACTGACTCGCCCAGCCGCCGGGTACCGCCCGTGGCACCCCAACCGCCGGGTGCGGCCCGTGGTACCTCTGCCGCCGGGTGCCACCAGTGGCCCCTTCACCCGCCGGATTCCGCCCCTGACGCCCCTGCCGCTGGGTGCCGCCCGGGGCACCTCACCCGCTGGGTGCCGCGCCTCGCGCCTCATCCGCCGGATGCCGTTCCTGGTGCCTCAGCCGCCGGGTGCCGCCCCTGCCGCCGGGCGCCGCCCGTGGCGCCTCACCCGCTGCCCGCCCGCCCGTGGTGTCTCAGCCGTCGGAGGCCTCCTGTCGGGCCTCGGCCGTCGGGTCGTTCCGCGGTGGACGGCCGCCCACCCGGCCCACCGCGAGCGCGCCCGCCCGGCAGCCCTCCGCCGCCGCCTCCTCGGGCCCGGCCCCGCCGAGCAGTGCGGCGAGGAACGCTCCCGTGAAGGCGTCCCCGGCACCCGTGGTGTCCCGGGGCGTCACAGCCGGGGCAGGCACCCGGGCGCGTACGGCGCCGCCCCGGGCCACCAGCGCGCCGTCCGCGCCCTGCTTAGCCACCACCAGCGGTATGCGCCGGCTCAGCTCGGCCGCCGCGAACGCCGGATCGGCCACCCCGGCCAGCAGACACGCCTCGTCCCGGCTCGGCAGCAGCACGTCCACTCCCGCGACCAGCTCCAGGAACCGCCCGGCGCCCAGCACGGCGAGGAAGCCGGCCGAGGCCGGGTCCAGACTCACCGGCACGCCACGCGCGCGTGCCGACGCGACGGCCACCGCCACCAGCGCCCGACCCGACGCGGAGAACAGCAGATAACCCGACAGGTGCAGCCGGGCCACCCCGTCGAGCAGCGCGTCCGACCAGTCCCCGGGCGCCAGCCGCAGCGACGCCCCGCTGTCCGTGAGGAACGTGCGCTCCGCCGCGGCCGCGGCGTCGACCAGGCACACCACCGTCCCGGTCGGCGCCTCGCGATCCACCACGAGCCGGGCCCGCACCCCCGAGGCGACCAGCTCCCGTTCGTGCCAGAGCGCCGACTCCGCGCCCACCCGCCCCAGCAGCCGCACGTCCCGGCACCCCCGGTGGGCCGCCCAGCAGGCCACGTTGGCCCCCGCGCCGCCCGGCACCAGCCGGATCGCGGCGGCGGTGTCGGTACCGGCCGCGAGCGCACCCCGGTGCCGGGCGACCACGTCCGTCACCACGTCCCCCACCACCAGCAACGCCCCGCCCGGCGTCACACGCGCGCCCAGGCCGTCGCGACGCGGGCCGCCAGGCGCACGTTGCCGCGCACCGCCGCCAGGTTGGCACGCAGGGACGCGCCGTCGGTGTGCCGCACCAGATGGTCCAGCAGGAACGGGGTGACCGCCTGCCCGGTGACGCCCTCCGCCGCGCACGCGTCCAGCGCGTCGGCGAGCACGCGCGCGTGCAGCCCGGGGTCCAGCTGCTCCGCCAGGGGCACCGGATTCGCGACGATCAGCGCCGACTCCGGTCCGCGCAGCGCGTTCTGCGCCCGCATGACCTCGGCGACCTCCTCGGGCGTGCGCAGCGTCCAGTCCACCGGATGACCGGAGTCGCTGAGGTAGAAGCCGGGGAAGCGGTCCGTGCCGTACCCGGCCACCGCGACCCCCAGCGTCTCCAGCCGCTGGAGGGTGGCCGGCACGTCCAGGATCGACTTCACTCCCGCGCACACCACCGTGATCCGGGTGCGCGCCAGCAGTCCCAGGTCGGCGGACTCGTCCTGCGTCACCGTCCACTGCCGGTGCACCCCGCCGAGCCCGCCCGTCGCGAACACGCGGACTCCCGCCAGCGCGGCCAGCCGGGCCGTCGCCGACACGGTCGTCGCCCCGCTCGCCCCCGCGGCCACGGCGAGAGGCAGGTCTCGGTGGCCCAGCTTGCGGATCCCGTCCTCGTTCGCGACCCGCTCCAGCTGCCGCTTGTCCAGGCCCACGTGGGGCCGCCCGTCCAGCACGGCGATCGTCGCGGGTACGGCGCCCTCCTCGCGTACCGCGTCCTCCAGCTCCAGCGCCACCTGTAAGTTGCGCGGACGCGGCAGCCCATGGGCGATGATCGTGGATTCCAGGGCCACCACCGGACGGCGCGCGGCGAGCGCCTCCCGCACCTCTTCGGACACCACCAGCACGTGCCCACCTCCCCTCAGTCGGCTCTCCCTCATCCCTGGCGGGCCGCGCACCCGGTCAAACCCTTGCGGCGGGGCGGGAGCGGCACCAGCCTGGACCCATGACCGACAGCCGCACGAACGGCAACACGACACGTCTGGACCACGTCGTCCTGTGGGTGCGCGACCCGGTCGCCGCCGCCCGTTTCCACGAGCGGGCGGTCGGCCTGGAGCCGATCGGCGTCGACGAGTTCCGCGCGGGCGAGAGGTCCTTCCCCTCGGTCCGCGTCAACGAGGAGACGATCCTCGACCTCGCCCCGCTCGACCTGGCCCCGCGCATGGACGTGCTCCCCGGCGCGGCCGACGGCGCCGGGCACCCGGTGCACCACGTCTGCCTGGCACTGCCCGCCGAGGCATTCGACGCGCTGCGCACCCGCCTGCGGGAACACGGCGTCCCCGTCTCCGACTTCTCCTACGACTCCTCCGGCGCCCGCGGCGACGCCCGCCGCAGCTTCTACTTCCGCGACCCGGACGGGAACGTGTTCGAGGCCCGGCACTACGACTAGACCGCTCGGACAGACCGCTCGGACAGACCGCTCGGACAGGCCGCTCAGAACAGCGGTTCGGGCAGGACTCCCTCCAGCGAGAGCAGCGTCCGCTTGGTCTCCAGTCCGCCGCCGAACCCGCCGATGCCGCCGTCGCTCTCGACCACCCGGTGACACGGCACCACCAGCGGCAGCGGGTTGGAGCCCATGGCCACGCCCACCGCCTGGGCGGCCTGGGGCTGACCGACCCGCCGGGCCAGGTCGCCGTACCCGACGACCTGGCCGTACGGCACACCCGACGCCAGTTCGCGCAGCACCTGCCGGTTGAAGCCCGATATCAGCGACCAGTCCAAGGGCAGCTCGAAGTCCCGCCGCTCGCCGGCGAAGTACGCCTCCAGCTGGCCCGTCGCCTGCGCCAGCACCGGGGAGCCGGGCGCCTCGACCGGCTCGGCGCCCAGCCGGGACGCCAGCTGCCCGAGGGCCCGCTCGCGTACCTCGTCCGTGGCGTGGAAGACGACGTTGACCAGGCCGTCGGCCGTCGCGGCCAGCAGCAGCGGGCCGATCCGGGTGTCGGTCACGGCCCACACGACCTGCTGCCCGCCGTCCTCGGCCGACTGCTCGTCCCACTCGTGGCTGTCCATGCGAGAACCGTACGGCCCACCACTGACAATCGGCGGCGACCTGCGGATTCACCCGATCCGAGCCGGTTTCAGGCGGCCTTCAGAGCCGACCGCACCACGTCCGGCCGGTCGGTGATGACGCCGTCCACGCCGTACCCCGCGACGGTCCGGGCGTGGGCCGCGTCGTCCACCGTCCACGTGTACACCTTCAGCCGCCTGCCGTGCGGCCCGGTGAACCGGTGCACGGCGGAGACGTAGGCGGAACCGATGGTGCCGTACGACGGATTGATCATGTCCGTGAAGCCCGCGTACCGGCTCAGCTCCGCCGTGCCGGGGCGGCCGAGGAAGGCGGTGGTGACCGCGGGGGCGAGCCGGTGCACCGTGCGTACGCTGTCGGCGCTGAAGCTCTGCACGATCAGCCGGCCGGTCAGGTGCGGACGGTCCAGCCAGCCGTCGTTGCGCAGCAGCTTCAGGGTCTGCCGCTCGATGCCCGGATACAGCTCGGGATTCTTGATCTCCAGGAGCAGCTTCTCGTGGTTGTGCTCGATCCGGCGCATGTACTGGTCGAGCGTCGGCACCCGGGTGCCCGCGTACGCGGGGGAGAACCAGCTGCCCGCGTCCAGGCGGGCGATCTCGGCGGCCGTGAAGTCCTTCACCTTCCACGGCGACCGGTTCGGGAAGACCCGCTCGACGTCGGTCGTCCGGCGCAGGCTGTCGTCGTGCAGGACGACGAGCCGGCCGTCCTTGGTGCGCTGCACGTCGTTCTCCATCCAGGAGAAGCCCAGCGCGGCCGCCTTGTCGATGGCCGGCAGCGTGTTCTCCGGCGCGTAGGCGCAGGCGCCCCGGTGGGCGACGACCACGGGCCGCCCGGCGGCCCCCGCCGCCCGCACCTCGGAGGGGGGCGACAGCGCCAGCGTCCCCAGGAGAGCGGCCGTCGTGGCGGCAACAGCGCGCGCGTGCATACGTACTCCTCGCCTCATGCGATCACGGACAGCATCAGGGTGGCAGCAGATGGTCACCGAAGCGGTCCGGACGGGGCCGGGCCACCGGAACGGGGGCCGGTGTTCGGGCCGCTCACCGCTGTCGCACATCTGCGACGGGGTCGTGATTCTTTGCCGGATAATCGTTCGACCATTCCGGTGGGGGTCATACTCTCTGCGTCAACCCGGACCGCGGGACGGTCATGGGGGCGGGGGGCGACTTCAGCGCGTACCGGACGTTCCGGGACTCGACAGGGCGGAAGGGCAACCGCGCATGCACGACGGCACGGTCGACGGATTCAGCTACGGGCTGGTCACCCCGCTGGTGGCCTACCTCATGGCCTGCCTGGGCGGCGCCCTCGGCCTGCGCTGCACCACCCGCGCCCTGCTCGTCGCCCACTCCTGGCGGCCGGGCTGGCTCGCCCTCGCCTCGGCGGCGATCGGCTCGGGCATCTGGACCATGCACTTCGTGGCGATGATGGGCTTCGCCGTCCACGGCGCGCCGATCCGCTACGACCGCCCGACGACGTACGCGAGCCTGATCGTCGCCATCGTCATGGTCGGCGTGGGAATCTTCATCGTCGGCTACCGGGGCGCGCGCGGCTCGGCGCTGTTCACCGGAGGCACGATCACCGGACTGGGCGTCGCCTCCATGCACTACCTGGGCATGGCCGGGATGCGGCTCGACGGCGCCTTCGAGTACGACGTCTGGACCGTCTCCGCCTCCGTCGTCATCGCCGTCGTCGCCGCGACCGCGGCCCTGTGGGCGGCCGGCCAGGTCAGGGGATTCCTGTGGAGCGTCGGCGCCAGCTGCGTCATGGGCCTGGCCGTCAGCGGCATGCACTACACGGGCATGGCCGCCCTCAGCGTCCACCTGCACCCCGCCGCCGGCGCCCCGGTCGACGGCGAGTCCCCGGCCACCCTGCTGGCCCCCATGCTGGTCGGCCCGCTCGCCTTCCTGCTGCTGGCGGGCGTCGTCGTGCTGTTCGACCCGCTGATGGTCATGGGCAAGGGCGACTGGTCCCCGGCCGAGCACAAGCCCGGCGTGCCCGCGCGCGAACCGGTCAGCCACGCCACCCACCTGTCCCGGGCCACCCAGGCAGCCCGCCCCGCACCGCCCGCGCACGCCCCGCAGGCCGTCCAGCCGGCGCCGTCCGCCCACCCCGTCCAGCCCGCGCCGCACCTCACGCATCCCGCGCCCGCCGCCCCCGCCACCCGCTCGCCGGGCCGCCCCGACACCACCCGCCGGGCCACCGCGCGGCGCGGCCCGCGCACCGCGCGCACCCCGTGAAATCCCTGATCGGACCGCGTTGTCAGTGGCGGGTCGTACGGTTGATGACATGCGGCCCGTTTCCCAGATCGAACGCACGGTGGCGCCCTTCGAGGTCGTCAGCCCCTACCAGCCCAGCGGCGACCAGCCGAAGGCCATCGCCGACCTCGCCCGGCGCGTCCAGGCAGGCGAGAAGGACGTCGTCCTGCTCGGCGCCACCGGCACCGGCAAGTCCGCCACCACCGCGTGGATGATCGAGAAGCTCCAGCGCCCGACCCTCGTCATGGCGCCGAACAAGACGCTGGCCGCCCAGCTGGCGAACGAGTTCCGCGAGCTGCTCCCCAACAACGCCGTCGAGTACTTCGTCTCGTACTACGACTACTACCAGCCCGAGGCGTACGTCCCGCAGTCGGACACCTACATCGAGAAGGACTCCTCGATCAACGAGGAGGTCGAACGGCTGCGCCACTCCGCGACCAACTCGCTGCTCACCCGCCGTGACGTCGTCGTGGTCGCCTCCGTCTCCTGCATCTACGGCCTGGGCACGCCGCAGGAGTACGTCGACCGCATGGTCCCTCTCCGGGTCGGCGACGAACTCGACCGCGACGAACTGCTGCGCCGCTTCGTCGACATCCAGTACACGCGCAACGACCTGGCCTTCAGCCGGGGCACCTTCCGGGTGCGCGGCGACACCATCGAGATCTTCCCGGTCTACGAGGAGCTGGCCGTCCGCATCGAGATGTTCGGCGACGAGATCGAGGCGCTGTCCACTCTGCACCCGCTCACCGGCGAGATCATCAGCGACGACCAGCAGCTCTACGTCTTCCCGGCCTCCCACTACGTCGCCGGCCCCGAGCGCATGGAGCGCGCGGTCAACGGCATCGAGAAGGAGCTGGGCGAGCGCCTGACCGAGCTGGAGAAGCAGGGCAAGCTGCTGGAGGCCCAGCGGCTGCGCATGCGCACCACCTACGACATCGAGATGCTCCGCCAGATCGGCACCTGCTCCGGCGTGGAGAACTACTCGATGCACTTCGACGACCGCGCCCCCGGCACCCCGCCCAACACCCTGCTCGACTACTTCCCGGAGGACTTCCTGCTCGTCATCGACGAGTCGCACGTCACCGTCCCCCAGATCGGCGCGATGTACGAGGGCGACGCCTCCCGCAAGCGCACCCTCGTGGACCACGGCTTCCGGCTGCCCTCCGCCCTGGACAACCGCCCGCTGAAGTGGGAGGAGTTCCAGGAGCGCATCGACCAGACGGTGTACCTGTCGGCCACCCCCGGCCAGTACGAGCTGTCCCGCTCCGACGGCCAGGTCGAGCAGATCATCCGCCCCACCGGCCTCGTCGACCCCGAGGTCGTCGTCAAGCCCACCGAGGGCCAGATCGACGACCTGGTGCACGAGATCCGCGAGCGCACCGAGAAGGACGAGCGCGTCCTGGTCACCACCCTCACCAAGAAGATGGCCGAGGACCTCACGGACTACTTCCTGGAGCTGGGCATCCAGGTCCGTTACCTGCACAGCGACGTCGACACCCTGCGCCGTATCGAGCTGCTGCGCGAACTGCGCTCCGGCGAGTACGACGTCCTGGTCGGCATCAACCTGCTGCGCGAGGGCCTGGACCTGCCCGAGGTGTCCCTGGTGGCGATCCTCGACGCCGACAAGGAGGGCTTCCTGCGCTCCGGCACCTCGCTCATCCAGACCATCGGCCGCGCGGCGCGCAACGTCTCCGGCCAGGTCCACATGTACGCGGACAAGATCACCCCGGCGATGGCGAAGGCCATCGACGAGACCAACCGCCGCCGGGAGAAGCAGATCGCCTACAACAAGGCGAACGGCATCGACCCGCAGCCGCTGCGCAAGAAGATCAACGACATCGTCGCGCAGATCGCGCGCGAGGAGGTCGACACCGAGCAGCTGCTCGGCACCGGCTACCGCAAGACCAAGGACGGCAAGGGCGCCAAGGCTCCCGTGCCCTCCCTCGGCGACCAGACGCTCAAGGGCGGCAAGGGCGCCAAGGCGGGCAAGTCCGCCAAGGGCAAGGCGGCGGAGACCGTGCCGACCGACCGCCCGGCGGCCCAGCTCGCCGAGCAGATCGAGCAGATGACCGAGCGGATGCGCGCCGCCGCGGCCGAGCTGCAGTTCGAGGTCGCGGCCCGGCTGCGCGACGAGGTCTCGGAGATGAAGAAGGAGCTGCGCCAGATGCGGGAGGCCGGCCTGGCCTGATCCGGGAAGAGGCCGGTACGCCCTGGTACGCGCTGTGTTGCAAGACCGACACAAAGTGCGCACCGGCCGTGGCGCGGCCAGGGCGTCTGCGTAGGGTTCTGGTCAACCGCGCAATCCGCGGCAACAGGGGCGTAGTCCGAGAGGGGAAGCAGCCGTGACCGTCAACTTGACCAAGGGTCAGGCCATCAGTCTGCAGAAGAACGACGGGGGCAGCCTGAGCGCGGTCCGTATGGGTCTCGGCTGGCAGGCGGCCCCGCGCCGGGGCCTGTTCGGCTCGCGCACGCGGGAGATCGACCTGGACGCCTCCGCGGTGCTCTTCGCCGGCAAGGAGCCGGTCGACGTCGTCTTCTTCCGCCACCTGGTGAGCGACGACGGCTCCGTGCGGCACACCGGGGACAACCTGGTCGGCGGCGTCGGCCAGGGCGGCGACGACGAGGCCATCCTCGTCGACCTCCAGCGCGTCCCGGTGCACATCGACCAGATCGTCTTCACCGTGAACTCCTTCACGGGGCAGACCTTCCAGGAGGTGCAGAACGCCTTCTGCCGTCTGGTCGACGAGACCAACGGACAGGAACTCGCCCGCTACACCCTGGCCGGCGGCGGCGACTACACCGCGCAGGTGATGGCGAAGGTGCACCGCGCGGGGACCGGCTGGTCGATGACGGCTCTCGGCGCCCCGGCCAACGGCCGCACCTTCCAGGACCTGATGCCGGCGATCTGGCCGCACCTGTAGGAACCCGCGGAAACCCGTAGGACCCGCACCTCGCAGGAGGCCGCGGCGCCGCACCTCGCGAGGACGCCGCGGCGGGCGGCACGGCACACGACACGGCACGGCACGGCACAGGGGGAGAAGGCCATGACGGCCGAGCTGGTGCGGGGGCAGAACCACCCGCTCTCCGAGGAGCGCCTCGAAGTCCGGATCTCGGCCGGCACGCCGGTCGTGGCCGCCCTGGCGGCCGCCGACGAGAACGGCAGGGTGAGCGGCGCCGACCGGGTGGCCCACCCCGGCGCCCCCGCCCTGCCCGGACTCGAGGTTCCCCGCCGGGCCGCCGCCGAACACCGGCTCGCCGTCGACCTGGCGGCGCTGCCGGAGACCGTGCACCGCGTCGACGTGCTGCTCGCCCTGCCCGCCGGGCCGGGCGGCCCGGCCCGCTTCGGCGCGGTCGCCGCCCCCTTCGTCGCGGTCGCCGGTCCGTCCGGCGCCGCGCTCGCCGACTACACGATCACCGGCCTGGACGCCGAGTCCGCCGTGATCGCCCTGGAGCTCTACCGCAGACAGGACGCCTGGAAGGTGCGCGCGGTCGGCCAGGGCTACGCCGGCGGCCTCGCCGAACTCCTCACCGACCAGGGCCTCCCGGAGGCGCACCGCCTGGCGCGCACCGTCGAGGAGGCGGTGGCCCAGGGCCCGGCCCGCTCGGTGCCCGCCCCGCCGCCGCCCCCGGCGGACTCCGACCGCCCGCCCCGGCCCACCGCGACGGCCCCGCAGAGCGCCACCCGGACGACCGCGCCCACGGGCTCGCCGACGGCACCCCCCGACCGGCCCGCCCCGGCGGCCACGCCACCCCAGGCCGGCCCGTCCGTCACGCCGCCCTCGGACACGCCACTCGGGTCCGTACCGGCCCAGCCGTCGCCACCGCACGACAGCCAGGGCGCCGGCGTCCCGGCGCACCCGGCGCCGGCCCCGCGGCCGCCCCACCAGGACGGCGCGGCCCCGCAGCCCTCCCACCCGGCCGACACAACCCCGCAGACCCCTGTCCCGGGCGGCTCCCCGGGGCCGGGCCCGGACATCGCCGAGGCCGCCCGCCCGGCGGCGACCGCCTCCGCCGCCCCGGGCGGACCGATCGACTACCAGCACCCACGGCGGCGGACCACCGCCCCGCCCGCGCCCCCGCAGGCCGCACCCTCGGCCGAGCCCGGCCGGCCCGCGCGGCCGGTCGCCGGGGACGCGACGGGCTGGACCATGGACGAACGGCTCTACAACCAGGTCTGGGGCATGTTCGAGGACCTGGCCCGGACCGTGGCCGCCTACCGCAGCGCCGTCGACTTCGCCGACTCGCGCAGGGAGAAGGAGCTGGACGAGGCCCTGTCCGACCCGCGCAGCCGGATCGGGGGCCAGGGCGACGCGGCACGGGAGACGGCACGCGCCCGGCACACCGAGCTGGTCGACCGGGCCAGGGAGGCCCTCGACCGCGACCTGGCCCAGCTGACCGCCGAGTCGGAGGTGGTGGAGCCCGCCCTGCCGCCGGCCTACGCCGGCTGGGACAACCCCGTCTGGCACGGCTACCGGGCGCCGATGGAGATACCGATGGCCGCCCGCCTCGGCGACCTCCACCTGTCGGAGGCGCCCGACCTGCGCATCCCCATGCTGATCCGGCTGCCGCTGGAACGCGGCCTGTGGATCGACGGCGGCGGCTCGGGCGGGTTCGACGGGGCGTCCGCCGACGGCGCCGATCCGCGCCGCCTGGCGATGGAGACGGCCGTGTCCCTGGCCGCGCGGCTGCTCGCCGTGTACCCGGCGGGCGAGTTCGGCGTGCACGTCATCGATCCGGCCGGCTCCGCCGCGCGGGCCCTGGCGCCACTGGTGGAAGCGGGTGTGCTCGCGGGCGCGCCCGCGAGCGGCGCCGCCGGTGTCGCGGACGTCCTGAGCCGGCTGACCACGCGGGTGGACCTGGTGCAGATGGCGGTGCGCGGCGGCGCCTCGGACGCGCTGCCGCCGGGCTACGACACCTCCGAGCAGCTGCTGATCGTCAACGACTTCCCGCACGGCTTCGACGACCGCGCGGTGACCCGGCTGCGCTATCTGGCGGACGAGGGCCCGTCCGTCGGCGTCCATCTGATGATGGTCGCCGCCCGGGAGGACGCGGCCGGCTACGGCCCGCTGCTGGACCCACTGTGGCGGTCGCTGCTGCGGCTGACGCCGGTCCCCGACGACCACCTCGCCGACCCCTGGGTCGGGCACGCGTGGACGTACGAGCCGCCTCGTGTCCCCGGGGGCAGCCAGGTGCTGCGGCAGGTCCTCGCGGAGGTCGCCGCCGCCCGCCGGGCCCTGGGTCGCTGACTGCGGGCAGTCGTACGCCAAGGGTAAGTAAAGTGACCCTGAGCTGCACTTTTGATCTTTCCTTTGCCTTCCTCTTTACCATTCCTTGGTGATTGGGGTACTGTCTTCCGTACGGAGGGGAGTACTCCCATCGCCTGCGGCGCACCCGTCAGCACGGATCCGAGCGGATCCCGGGGCGCCGGCCCGGACTCCGGGCGGAAGAGACCTCCGGCAGCGACGCCGCTGACACATCTGCCATGACGTACGCACC
Source organism: Streptomyces similanensis (assembly GCF_039543625.1). Taxonomy (NCBI): domain Bacteria; kingdom Bacillati; phylum Actinomycetota; class Actinomycetes; order Kitasatosporales; family Streptomycetaceae; genus Streptomyces; species Streptomyces similanensis. The sequence goes on from NZ_BAABKC010000070.1 coordinate 143,017, forward strand.
TGCCGGAGGCGCAATGGATGTCTCGACGACCCTGTGGGTCCTGACCATCGTCGGCCTGGCCGCCCTGATCGCGGTCGACTTCTTCATCGGCCGCAAGCCCCACGACGTGTCCCTCAAGGAAGCCGGGATCTGGACCGTCGTCTGGATCACCCTGGCCGGCCTCTTCGGGCTCGGCCTGCTCCTCTTCGCCGGAGGCCGGCCGGCCGGCGAGTTCTTCGCCGGCTTCATCACCGAGAAGTCGCTGAGCGTCGACAACCTCTTCGTCTTCGTCCTGATCATGGCGAAGTTCGCCGTGCCCTCGCACTACCAGCAGCGCGTGCTGCTGGTCGGCGTCCTCATAGCCCTGGTGCTGCGCGCCGCGTTCATCGCGGCGGGAGCCGCCGTCCTCGCGAACTTCTCGTGGGTGTTCTACCTCTTCGGCGCCTTCCTGATCTGGACCGCCTGGAAGCTGATCCAGGAGGCCCGGGCCGGCGGGTCCGACCCGGAGGACGAGGAGTTCGAGGAGAACAAGCTGCTCAGGGCCGCCGAGCGCCGCTTCGGCGTGGCCGACCGGTACCACGGCACCAAGCTGTGGATCCGGGAGAACGGCAAGCGCGTGATGACCCCGATGCTGGTCGTCATGCTCGCGATCGGCACCACCGACGTGCTGTTCGCCCTCGACTCCATCCCGGCGATCTTCGGCCTGACCCAGGACCCGTACATCGTCTTCACCGCCAACGCCTTCGCCCTGATGGGTCTGCGGCAGCTGTACTTCCTCATCGGCGGCCTGCTGAAGAAGCTGGTCCACCTGTCGTACGGCCTGTCGGTGATCCTCGGCTTCATCGGCGTCAAGCTGGTGCTGCACGCGCTGCACGAGTCCGGCGTCCATGTCCCGGAGATCAGCACCGCCGTCTCCCTCGGCGTGATCTGCGTGGTCCTGGCCGTCACCACGGCCACCAGCCTGCTGGCCACCAGGAAGAAGTCCGCAGCCGAGGAGGTGGCGGAAGACCGGGGCGACAGCGCCGCGAAGGAGAGCGTCGATGTCTGAGCGCCGGGACGGCAACGCCCGCCCGGCCCCCGCCGGTCACGGGCCCCCGCCCCGCACCGCGGCGGAAGGCCACCGGTCCCCGCGCCACGACGGCGCGGGGGCCCCGCCCGAGGGCGGCGACCGGAATGCGAAGCCACCGGCCCTCTGCGACGATCGCAATATGATCACGCGGCTCAGGGCGCTCATGAGGGCGTGGACGACCGCCGTGCCGGTGCTCGCGGTCGTCCTGCTGGCACTGACGTGGGGACGCGGCCTGCCCGTCGCGGTCGTCGTCCTGGTGACCCTGGTGCTCGCCGGATCGGTGCTGGCGGCCGTGCACCACGCCGAGATGGTCGCCCACCGGGTCGGCGAACCCTTCGGCTCCCTGGTCCTCGCCGTCGCCGTCACCGTCATCGAGGTCGCCCTGATCGTGACCCTGATGGCCGACGGCGGCGACAAGAGCGCCACCCTGGCCCGGGACACGGTCTTCGCGGCGGTGATGATCACCTGCAACGGCGTGATCGGAGTCTGCCTCCTGGTCGCCTCGATGCGGCACGGCACGGCCGTCTTCAACGCCGAGGGCACCATCGCCGCCCTCGGCACCGTGGCGACCCTGGCCACCCTCAGCCTGGTCCTGCCGACGTTCACCACCAGCAAGCCGGGCCCGGAGTTCTCCGGCGTCCAGCTCACCTTCGCGGCCCTGTCCTCACTGATCCTCTACGGCCTGTTCGTGGCCACCCTGACCGTGCGGCACCGCGACTACTTCCTGCCGATCACCCGGCAGGGCGACGTGATCACCTCCGACCACCACGCGGAGCGCCCCTCGGCGCGCACGGCCTGGACCAGCCTGGCCCTGCTCGGGCTCGCCCTGGTCGGCGTCGTCGGACTGGCCAAGAGCGTCTCGCCGACCATCGAGTCCGGAGTGGCCGCGGCCGGGCTGCACCACGCCGTGGTCGGTGTGATCATCGCCTTGCTGGTGCTGCTGCCCGAGACCATCGCCGCGCTGCGCTCCGCCCGGCGCGACCGGATGCAGACCAGCCTCAACCTCGCCCTCGGCTCCGCCATGGCCAGCATCGGCCTGACCATCCCGGCCGTCGCCCTGGCCTCCGTATGGCTCCCCGGGCCCCTGGTGCTCGGCCTCGGCTCCACCCACATGCTGCTGCTCCTGCTCACGGTGGTGGTCGGCTCGCTGACCGTGGTGCCGGGCCGGGCCACCCCCCTCCAGGGCGGCGTCCACCTGGTCATCTTCGCGGCCTACCTGGAACTGGCCATCAATCCCTAGGGCTTCCCGCGCCCGCGGCGGGGCCGGCGGGCCGTGATAGACCGGGGGCGAGCGGCGGCCCCGGCGGGCCGTCGTACGCCCGAACGGACCCCGAACGGACATGGAGGAACCGTGCCCCGCACCCTGGCCAGCGCCCCGATCATGATTCTCAACGGCCCCAACCTGAACCTGCTCGGTCAGCGGCAGCCGGAGATCTACGGTCCCGACACCCTCGCGGACATCGAGGCCCTGTGCGCCAGGACGGCGGCCGCGCACGGCGGCACCGTGGACTTCCGGCAGTCCAACCACGAGGGCGAGCTGATCGACTGGATCCACGAGGCGCGGCTGCACCACTGCGGCGTCGTCATCAACCCCGCCGCCTACTCGCACACCTCCGTGGCGATCCTGGACGCGCTCAACGCCTGCGACGGCCTGCCCGTCGTCGAGGTCCACATCTCCAACGTCCACCGGCGCGAGACCTTCCGCCACCACTCCTACGTGTCGCTGCGCGCCGACGGAGTCATCGCCGGCTGCGGGGTGCAGGGATACGCCTTCGCGGTGGAGCGGGTGGCGACGCTGGCCGAAGCGGCGCGGGCGGACGCGTAGAAAGACCGGCCGGGCCGGGGCCGCCGGTCGAGGACGGGGAATGAGACCGACGGCCGGGCCCGTGCCGCGCAGGGCCGTCGACCTGCGCGGACTGCCCTCAGTCCACCGCGCGGACGAGCGGATGGGGAGCGCCTGCGGGCGACCGGCGCGTGCGTGGCCTTCACACGGGGTGTGCGCGCCCCCGCCTCCCGCGCCCCCGCTGCACGCCCCCAGGATGTCCCGCGCCCGCTCGCGCGCGGCTCACCACCCGCGTGCGCGCCACTCCGGCAGGTGCGGGCGCTCCGCGCCCAGCGTGGTGTCGTCGCCGTGGCCGGGATAGACCCAGGTCTCGTCCGGCAGGGCGTCGAAGATCTTCGTCTCCACGTCGTGGAGCAGGCCGGCGAACGCCTTCGGGTCCTTGTGGGTGTTGCCGACGCCGCCGGGGAAGAGGCAGTCGCCCGTGAACACGTGCGGGTGCCCGTGCGGGTCGTCGTAGACGAGCGCGATCGAGCCGGGGGTGTGGCCGACGAGATGGCGGGCGGTGAGTTCCACCTGCCCGACCCGGATCGTGTCCCCGTCGTCGACCGGGACGTCGGTCGGCACGGGGATGCCCTCGACGTCGTCGCGGCCCGCGTACGTGTGCGCGCCGGTGGCCGCCACCACCTCGGCCAGCGCCTGCCAGTGGTCGCCGTGCCGGTGGGTGGTGACGACCGAGGCGATGCCGTCGTCGCCGATCGTGCCGAGCAGGGTGTGCGCCTCGTTGGCCGCGTCGATCAGCAATTGCTCGTCCGTGGCCCGGCAGCGCAGCAGATAGGCGTTGTTGTCCATCGGACCGACCGCGATCTTGGTGATCATCAGGTCCTTCAGCTCATGCACGTCCGCCGGGCCGCCGACCCGCACCTCTCCGCTGTACGTCATGGCGGTCAGCCTATAGCGGTCAACGGCCCCCGGCAGGCCCGGACTACAGCGGCGGCAGCGCGGGAAGGGCGCCCCGCTCCACCGTGAGCGCGGAGCCGTCCCGGCGTCCGGCGAGCCAGCCGAGCAGGTCGGCGGCGCCGCCGGTGACGGTGACCTCCGGCTCGGCGGCCGCGCGGCCCGTGCGCCACGTGCGCGTGCCGTCCGTCAGCAGGGTCGGCGCCACGTCGGCGTGGCCGGCGAACCGCTCGGCGAGGAAGTCGGTCTCCCGCCGCGTGAACTCCGCCGGGAGATCCTCCAGCTCGTAGCCGATCCCGAGGTCCACGTGGTGCAGCCCGACCTCCGCCCAGCGCCGGAAGGGAATCCGGGCCGCGGAGTCGGTGACCCCGCCTCGCAGCTCCACGGTGCGCGACCAGTCGGCCGGCGCGGCTCCCGCGGCCCGGAACCGGTCCGCGCTCGCCCGCAGATCGGCGAGCTGGGCGTCCAGGGGGCGCGGCGCGTCGCGCTCGATGTCGGCGTCCCGGTCCGCGGCGGAGGCGTACATGGGCCGGCCCTGGAGGACGTTCACGAGCGCGTCCGCGTTGCGGGCCAGGTGGGCGAGGACATGGCCGCGGGTCCAGCCGGGCAGACGTGACTGGTCGGTCACAGCCGCGTTGTCCAGTTCACCGACTGCGGTCAGCAGTCGTTCGGTGGCGAGGTGTACAGACTCCAGGTCGCGCGCGTGATCCATCATGGCGCCGACCCTAGCCGTGCCACTCCTTCGGGTGAAGCCGACCAACCACGGCCGTAAATCGAATGCACGTGCTATATGGTCGAGTGCGGCGTCGGGCATGCTGGAGAGCCGGGGATTGTTGAGTACTCGGGCGCATCCGGGAAATCCACCCGGCGTTGTCAGTGGCTCCCCCTAGTCTGAAGAAGCACGGGGGCCCCGCCCCTGTCACTTCTCTCAAGAAAGGTGCGGACCGGCGTGGCCGACCGTCTCATCGTCCGTGGCGCGCGCGAGCACAACCTGAAGAACGTCTCGCTCGACCTGCCTCGTGACTCGCTCATCGTCTTCACGGGCCTGTCCGGGTCGGGCAAGTCCTCCCTGGCCTTCGACACGATCTTCGCCGAGGGCCAGCGGCGCTACGTGGAGTCGCTCTCCTCCTACGCCCGGCAGTTCCTCGGGCAGATGGACAAGCCGGACGTCGACTTCATCGAGGGCCTCTCCCCGGCGGTCTCCATCGACCAGAAGTCGACCTCGCGCAACCCGCGCTCCACGGTCGGCACCATCACCGAGGTCTACGACTACCTGCGGCTGCTGTTCGCCCGCATCGGCAAGCCCCATTGCCCCGAGTGCGGCCGGCCGATCTCCCGCCAGTCGCCGCAGGCCATCGTCGACCGGGTCCTGGAGCTGCCCGAGGGCAGCCGCTTCCAGGTGCTCTCGCCGCTGGTGCGCGAGCGCAAGGGCGAGTTCGTCGACCTGTTCGCCGATCTCCAGACCAAGGGCTACTCCCGCGCGCGGGTGGACGGCGAGACCGTCCAGCTGTCCAGCCCGCCCACGCTGAAGAAGCAGGAGAAGCACACCATCGAGGTGGTCATCGACCGCCTCACCGTGAAGGACTCGGCCAAGCGCCGCCTCACCGACTCCGTCGAGACCGCCCTCGGCCTGTCCGGCGGCATGGTCGTGCTCGACTTCGTCGACCTCCCCGAGGACGACCCCGAGCGCGAGCGCATGTTCTCCGAGCACCTGTACTGCCCGTACGACGACCTGTCCTTCGAGGAGCTGGAGCCCCGCTCCTTCTCCTTCAACTCGCCCTTCGGCGCCTGCCCCGAGTGCACCGGCATCGGCACCCGCATGGAGGTCGACCCGGAGCTGATCGTTCCCGACGAGGACAAGTCCCTCGACGAGGGCGCCATCCACCCCTGGTCGCACGGGCACACCAAGGACTACTTCAGCCGGCTGATCGGCGCCCTCGCCGATGCGCTCGGCTTCCGGACCGACATCCCCTTCGCGGGCCTGCCCCAGCGCGCCAAGAAGGCCCTGCTGTACGGCCACAAGACCCAGATCGAGGTCCGCTACCGCAACCGGTACGGGCGCGAGCGGGTGTACACCACGCCGTTCGAGGGCGCGGTGCCCTTCGTCAAGCGCCGGCACAGCGAGGCCGAGAGCGACGCCAGCCGCGAGCGCTTCGAGGGCTACATGCGCGAGGTGCCCTGCCCCACCTGCGAGGGCACCCGCCTCAAGCCCGTCGTCCTCGCGGTCACCCTCATGGGCAAGTCCATCGCCGAGATCTCCGCCATGTCGATCAGCGACTGCGCGGACTTCCTGGGCGAACTGAAGCTGACCGCCCGCGACAAGAAGATCGCCGAGCGGGTGCTCAAGGAGGTCAACGAGCGGCTGCGCTTCCTGGTCGACGTCGGCCTGGACTACCTGTCGCTGAACCGCGCGGCCGGCACCCTCTCCGGCGGCGAGGCCCAGCGCATCCGCCTGGCCACCCAGATCGGCTCCGGCCTCGTCGGCGTCCTGTACGTGCTGGACGAGCCGTCCATCGGCCTGCACCAGCGCGACAACCACCGGCTGATCGAGACGCTGGTGCGGCTGCGCGACATGGGCAACACGCTCATCGTCGTCGAGCACGACGAGGACACCATCAAGGTCGCCGACTGGATCGTCGACATCGGCCCCGGCGCGGGCGAGCACGGCGGCAAGGTCGTGCACAGCGGCTCCCTGAAGGAACTGCTCGCCAACGCCGAGTCGCAGACCGGTCTGTACCTCGCGGGCAAGAAGTCCATCCCGCTGCCGGACGTGCGGCGCCCGCTCGACCCGTCCCGGCGGATCACGGTGCGCGGCGCCCGGGAGAACAACCTCCAGGACATCGACATCTCCTTCCCGCTGGGCGTCTTCACGGCCGTCACCGGCGTGTCCGGCTCCGGGAAGTCGACCCTGGTCAACGACATCCTGTACACGCACCTGGCCCGCGAGCTGAACGGCGCCCGCAACGTGCCCGGGCGGCACACGCGCGTGGACGGCGACGACCTCGTGGACAAGGTCGTGCACGTCGACCAGTCGCCCATCGGCCGCACCCCGCGGTCCAACCCGGCGACGTACACCGGCGTCTTCGACCACGTCCGCAAGCTGTTCGCCGAGACCACCGAGGCGAAGGTCCGCGGCTACCTGCCCGGCCGCTTCTCCTTCAACGTCAAGGGCGGCCGGTGCGAGAACTGCGCCGGCGACGGCACCATCAAGATCGAGATGAACTTCCTCCCGGACGTCTACGTCCCGTGCGAGGTCTGCCACGGCGCCCGGTACAACCGGGAGACCCTGGAGGTCCACTACAAGGGCAAGTCCATCGCCGACGTGCTGAACATGCCGATCGAGGAGGCCACCGACTTCTTCGAGGCGGTTCCGGCGATCGCCCGGCACCTGAACACCCTCAAGGACGTGGGCCTGGGCTACGTCCGGCTCGGCCAGTCCGCGACCACGCTCTCCGGCGGCGAGGCGCAGCGCGTCAAGCTCGCCAGCGAGCTCCAGCGCCGCTCCACCGGACGCACGGTCTACGTGCTGGACGAGCCGACCACCGGTCTGCACTTCGAGGACATCAGCAAGCTGCTGAAGGTCCTGTCCGGCCTGGTCGACAAGGGCAACACGGTCATCGTCATCGAGCACAACCTCGATGTGATCAAGACCGCCGACTGGGTCGTGGACATGGGCCCGGAGGGCGGCGCGGGCGGCGGTCTGGTCGTCGCCGAAGGCACGCCCGAGCAGGTCGCCGCGGTCCCGTCCAGCCACACCGGCAAGTTCCTCCGGGACATCCTCGGTGACCGCATCAGCGACGCCGAGCCGGTCAAGGCGGTGAAGGCGCCGCGCAAGGCCGCCGCGAAGAAGGCAGTGGCGGCGGCCACCACCCGCAAGACCGCCACGGCCCGCACGGCCGAGGGCACGGCGAGCAAGAAGGCGACGCCCGCGAAGAAGGCGACGCGGGCCCGCAAGGCCTGAGCCCGCGAGGTTCATGACCTCGCCGGGCGGAACACGCGAACGGCGCCCCGGGGGGGACTCCCGCGGGGCGCCGTTCGCGCGTCGGGCGGCGGCGCGTCGGGCGGCGGCGCCGTCACAGCTCGCCCACCTCCGCGGCGTACGGCGGCTCGGCGCCCGCACGCGAACAGGTGAGCGCCGCCGCCCGGGCCGCGAACCGCAGCAGCCGGGTCCAGCCGGCGGCGCCCAGTCCCACGAGGTCGTCCGCGCGCAGCGCGTCCAGGGCGGCCAGACCGTGCAGCAGGGCCGCGTTCACCGTGTCGCCCGCGCCGATCGTGTCCACGACCTCGGTCTTCTCGCCCGGCACGGCATACTCAGCGCCGTCCGCCGTGTACGCGGTCAGCCCGTCGCCGCCGTGCGTGATCACGACGGCCGAGGGTCCGGCCGCCAGCCACTCGCGCGGCGTCCCGCCCAGCCACCGCGCGTCCTCCGCGGAGAGCTTGAGCAGCGACACCGACGGCAGCCACCCGCGAAAACGCGCCCGGTAGGCGTCCGTGTCCGGGATCAGCCCGGCCCGGATGTTCGGGTCCAGCGCGGTGAACACGCCCTCGGCGGCGGCTCCGCGCATCAGCTCCTCGTACGCGCTCGCGCCCGGCTCCAGCACCAGCGAGCAGGTGCCGAAGGACACCGCGCGGACGCCCGCGGGCAGTGCGGCGGGTGTCTCGAACAGCCGGTCGGCGGTCCCGTCGACGTAGAACGAGTAGGCGGCGGAGCCGTCGTCGCCGACCGTCGCGAGGGCCAGCGTGGTCGGCTCGGCGCCGCGCTGCACGGCGCGGACGTCCACTCCCGCGCGCCGCAGCCCGTCCAGCAGGGCCCGGCCGAAGGCGTCACGGGAGAGGCGGGAGCAGAAGGCCGCGGGGGAGCCGAGCCGGCCGAGTGCGACGGCCGTGTTGTACGGGCCGCCGCCGAGCGCCGGCTTGAGGTCCGCGAGCGCGCCCGCGCCCTGTGGAACCAGGTCGATCAGGGCCTCACCGGCGACGACGATCACGGGCGGGTCTTCCTCTCTCGGGGTGCGCGGGCGCCGCGCGAGGCGCGCCGGACGGAGCAGCGGGGCACTGGCACCGTACGGCGACGCGGCCCGGCAGGGCGAGGGGGCCGTCTCCTTCGTACGGAAAGCCGTCCCCTTCGTACGGAGAAGGGACCCCGACCCCGGTCCCGGGGCACGGCCGGCGCGGTGGGTATCGTCGGCGTGCACAACCCGCCCGACCAGTGGAGCGCCCCATGACCGGCCGTCCCTCCGCGAGCCGCCGTACGATCATCCGAGGAGCGGCCCTGACGCCCGTCGCCGGGCTCGGACTCGCCGCCTGCGGGCCGGGCGGCGGTGCCGGCCCCTCGGCGCCCACGGCCCCCGTCGACCTCGGCGCCGAGAGCGCGATCCCCAAGGGCGGCGCCAAGCTGTACCGGGACCACAACGTGGTCGTCAGCAAGGACGCGAGCGGCGCGCTGAAGGCGTTCAGCTCGATCTGCACGCACGCGGGGTGCGCGATCAACAAGCTCCAGGGCACCACCCTGGTCTGCCCCTGCCACGGCAGCGAGTTCGACGCCACCACCGGCGAGGTGGTGCGGTCACCGGCCACCCAGCCGCTGGCGGAGCTGCCGGTGCACGCGAAGGGCGGCAAGGTCGTCGCCGGACCGGGCGCCTGACCCGCCCCGCAGGCTCCGCCTCCCGGCCGCCCGTCCCCCTGGCGGCGGCCCCTCACTCCCACTCCCAGCCGATCCCCACCATCCCCGGCCGCACCCGCGGCTCGACCAGGTGCACCGAACGGTGCCGCTCGCTCACCGGGAGATCCTGCCGCCCGCCGCGCGGCGCGGCGGGCGACTGCTGGGTGAACCGGTGGCAGCGCACCGGCAGGGCGCCGGCGGCGAAGCGCACCTGGAGGGCGTACTGCCCGCCCGCCGAGCCGGAGCCCCGGACGTACTCGTGCGCCACCCCCGCGGTGCCGTCCTCGACGGCGTGCCGGAACACGAACGTGTCCCCGGACCGCAGCCGGGTGTCGAAGAGCAGCTCGGCCACGAGCACGCCCGTCTCGTGGTGCCACCGCACCCGTCCGGTACGGCAGTTCTCCAGCGCGTGCACGGCCATCCGCTCCGGCGCGCACCCCGGATCGCCGTGGTGGACCGCCACGAAACGGTCCACGCCGTCCCGGTGGGCGCGCACGATGTGCTCCGACTCGCGCCCGGCCAGCTCCCGGTGCGCCCCGACCCGTACCCGCTCGTGGTGCCCGAGCGTCTGCGGCGCGTCCTCGGGCGAGGCGTCCAGGGCCGCCAGCAGCCCGCACAGCACGTCCGACGCCTCCACCAGGGACCGGTAGGAGCGGCCGGCGGGCCGCGGGCCGGCCGGCGGCTGCCCGGACTCGGCCAGCAGCCGGATCAGCGACTCCTCCGGCAGCCGCAGTATCTCCTCCAGGGCCCGCACGGCCCGCAGCGACTCCGGGCGCTGCGGCCGCCGGGCGCCCTGCTGCCAGTAGCTCAGACTGGTGACCCCGACGCTGACCCCGTAGCGGGTCAGATGGTGCCGCACACGCTGCAACGGCAGCCCGCGGGCGGCGATCGCGGCACGCAGCGCCACATGGAAGGGACCGCCGCGCAGGGCCGAGTCCAGTTCCGCTGTGGCGACGTCCGCCTGCTGGGGGGCGTACGGCATGGACGGGCCTCTCTGTGAAGGTATGGGCGGCCGGCCGGTCCGTTCGCACGAGTCGCCGGGGTCACCGGCCGGCGTGCGGCGTGGGCGGAGGGCTTCTTCACATCCGTGCGCCGTCCCGGCCCCGACTTCCCCCGCATTGAAGCGTGTTGACCAAGCCCCGACAACACCTGCGGCCCCCGGCGGCCCACTCCTGGCCGAGTCCGCACCCCCGGCGACGGCCGCCCCGGCCGCCGTCCGCCACGCTCGCGCACCCAGCGAGGAGCGCTGGTCACAGCAGGTAGTCGCACATCAGTACGGCCGTCGGGGGCGCCGCGGCCCAGGTTGTCCACAGGCTCGCCGCGCTGTCGGTCCCCGCCAGTAGGGTGTGAGACATGGCCGACCCCTCCAGCTACCGCCCCAAGCCGGGAGAGATCCCGGACACGCCCGGGGTCTACAGGTTCCGCGACGAACACCGCCGGGTGATCTACGTCGGAAAGGCGAAGAGTCTGCGCCAGCGCCTGGCGAACTACTTCCAGGACCTGGCCAACCTCCACCCGCGCACCCGCACCATGGTCACCACCGCCGCGTCCGTGGAATGGACCGTGGTGTCCACGGAGGTCGAGGCCCTCCAGCTGGAGTACTCCTGGATCAAGGAGTACGACCCCCGGTTCAACGTCAAGTACCGCGACGACAAGAGCTACCCGTACCTCGCGGTGACGATGAACGAGCAGTTCCCGCGCGTCCAGGTCATGCGCGGCCACAAGAAGAAGGGCGTGCGCTACTTCGGTCCGTACGGGCACGCGTGGGCCATCCGCGACACCGTCGACCTGCTGCTGCGCGTCTTCCCGGTGCGCACCTGCTCGGCCGGCGTCTTCAAGAACGCCGCCCGCACCGGCCGGCCCTGCCTGCTCGGCTACATCGGCAAGTGCTCCGCCCCCTGCGTCGGCCGCGTCTCCGCCGAGGACCACCGGGAGCTGGCGGAGGAGTTCTGCGACTTCATGGCCGGCCGCACCGGCGCCTACCTGCGCCGTCTGGAGGAGCGGATGACGCGGGCGGCCGAGGAGATGGAGTACGAACGGGCCGCCCGCCTGCGCGACGACATCGGCGCCCTGAAGAAGGCCATGGAGAAGAGCGCGGTCGTGCTCGCCGACGCGACCGACGCCGACCTCATCGCCGTGGCCGAGGACGAGCTGGAGGCCGCCGTCCAGATCTTCCACGTGCGCGGCGGACGGGTGCGCGGACAGCGCGGCTGGGTCACCGACAAGGTCGAGGAGGTCACGACCGGCGCCCTCGTCGAGCACGCCCTGCAACAGCTCTACGGCGAGGAGAGCGGGGACGCCGTCCCCAAGGAGGTCCTGGTCCCGGCCCTGCCCGACCCCCTCGAACCGGTCCAGCAGTGGCTCACCGACCGCCGCGGCTCCGGCGTCTCGCTGCGCATCCCGCAGCGCGGCGACAAGAAGGCCCTGATGGAGACGGTGCAGCGCAACGCGCAGCAGGCGCTCGCCCTGCACAAGACCAAGCGCGCCTCCGACCTGACCACCCGCTCGCGCGCCCTGGAGGAGATCGCCGAGGCGCTCGGCCTGGACAGCGCCCCGCTGCGCGTCGAGTGCTACGACATCTCCCACCTCCAGGGCGACGACGTCGTGGCGTCCATGGTCGTCTTCGAGGACGGTCTCCAGCGCAAGAGCGAGTACCGCCGCTTCCAGATCAAGGGCTTCCAGGGCCAGGACGACGTCCGCTCCATGCACGAGGTCATCACCCGCCGCTTCCGGCGCTACCTGGCCGAGAAGGAGAAGACCGGCGAGTGGGCCGGGGACGGGACGGACGCCGCCGCCGACGGCGAGATCCTGACCGCCGACGGTTCACCCCTCGCGGACCTCGCCGAGGACGACGGGCGGCCCAAGCGGTTCGCCTACCCGCCCCAGCTCGTCGTCGTCGACGGCGGACAGCCCCAGGTCGCCGCGGCGCAGCGGGCGCTGGACGAGCTGGGCATCGACGACATAGCCGTCTGCGGCCTGGCCAAGCGCCTGGAGGAGGTGTGGGTGCCCGGCGAGGACGACCCGGTCGTCCTGCCCCGCACCAGCGAGGGCCTGTACCTCCTCCAGCGCGTCCGCGACGAGGCCCACCGCTTCGCCATCGGCTACCAGCGCACCAAGCGGGCCAAGCGGTTCCGGGCCGGCCCCCTCGACGAGGTCCCCGGCCTGGGCGACACCCGCAAACGCGCGCTGATCAAGCACTTCGGGTCGGTGAAGAAGCTGCGCGCCGCCACCGTCGACCAGATCCGCGAGGTGCCCGGCATAGGACTGAAGACGGCCGAGACGATCGCCGCCGCCCTCGCGCAGGCGGCCCCGGCCGCACCCGCCGTGAACACGGCGACCGGAGAGATCATGGAAGACGTGCAGGACACGGCGTACGGGACGACTCCGGACGCCGCGGGGGAGCCCGTGCCCACGGGCGCCCCGGACGAGTGACGGGGGCAGGAGACATGACCGAGCACGAGAGCCGGCCCGCAGCGGCACGAGATCAGGCTCAGGACGCGACACACGAGGACCAGCGGCAGCCCGCGGTCCAGGAGGAGTACGGAGCACAGGTGAGTCAGGGCATCGACACGGCGGGCTTCCCCGACGCGGCCATCCCCGAGCTGGTGATCATCTCCGGCATGTCGGGAGCCGGCCGGTCCACGGCCGCCAAGTGTCTGGAGGACCTCGGCTGGTTCGTCGTGGACAACCTGCCGCCCGCGCTGATCCCCACCATGGTGGAGCTCGGGGCCCGCTCGCAGGGCAACGTCGCGCGGATCGCGGTCGTCGTCGACGTCCGCGGCCGGCGCTTCTTCGACAACCTGCGCGAGTCCCTGGCGGACCTGGAGGCCAAGCACGTCACCCGGCGGATCGTCTTCCTGGAATCCTCCGACGACGCGCTCGTGCGCCGCTTCGAGTCGGTGCGCCGCCCCCACCCCCTCCAGGGCGACGGCCGCATCGTCGACGGCATCGCCGCCGAACGCGAACTGCTGCGCGAACTGCGCGGCGACGCCGACCTCGTCATCGACACCTCCAGCCTCAACGTGCACGAGCTGCGCGCCAAGATGGACGCCCAGTTCGCCGGCGAGGAGGAGCCCGAGCTGCGGGCCACGGTGATGTCGTTCGGCTTCAAGTACGGCCTCCCGGTCGACGCCGACCTGGTCGCCGACATGCGGTTCCTGCCCAACCCGCACTGGGTCCCGGAACTGCGCCCCTTCACCGGCGTCAACGAGGAGGTCGCCGCCTACGTCTTCAACCAGCCCGGCGCCAAGGAGTTCCTCGACCGCTACGCCGAACTGCTCAGGCTCGTCGCGGCCGGCTACCGCCGCGAGGGCAAGCGCTACGTGACCATCGCCATCGGCTGCACGGGCGGCAAGCACCGCTCGGTGGCCATGTCGGAGAAGCTCGCCGCACGGCTCGCGGCCGAGGGCGTGGAGACCGTCGTCGTCCACCGGGACATGGGGCGCGAGTGACCGGACGTTCCCGTCGGCTGAGCCGGCTGCGCCGGGTGGTGCCCGAGTCGCGCGCGGCCCGCCAGTCGGCCGAGCCGCGCGCGGCCCGCCTCGCCGAGGCCCGCGGCTACCGGCCGCGCCGCCGGGGCGCCCGGGACAAGGTGGTCGCCCTCGGCGGCGGCATGGGCCTGTCCGCCTCGCTCGCCGCGCTGCGCCGGATCACCGGCGACCTCACCGCCGTCGTCACCGTGGCCGACGACGGCGGCTCCAGCGGCCGGCTGCGCGACGAACTGGGCGTGCTGCCGCCCGGCGACCTGCGCAAGGCGCTGGCCGCGCTGTGCGGCGACGACGACTGGGGCCAGACCTGGGCCCGGGTCATCCAGCACCGCTTCACCTCCCAGGGCGACCTGCACGACCACGCGGTCGGCAATGTGCTGATCGTCGCCCTGTGGGAGCAGCTCGGCGACCACGTCCAGGCCCTTGACCTGGTGGGCAAGCTGCTCGGCGCGCACGGCCGGGTGCTGCCCATGTCCGCGGTGCCGCTGGAGCTCCAGGCCCTGGTCAAGGGGCACGACGCGGAGCGGCCCGACGACGTCGACACCGTCCGCGGTCAGGCGACCGTCGCGCTCACGCCGGGCGAGGTCCAGTCGGTGCACCTCGTGCCGCACGACCCGCCCGCGGTGCCGGAGGCCGTCGAGGCGGTCCTGGACGCGGACTGGGTGGTGCTCGGACCCGGCTCCTGGTTCTCCTCCGTCATTCCGCACCTGCTGGTCCCCGAGCTGCTGGACGCGCTCACCGAGACCAAGGCGCGCCGGGTACTCTCACTGAACCTCGCTCCGCAGCCGGGAGAAACCGACGGCTTCTCCCCGCAGCGTCATTTGGAGGTTTTGGGACGACACGCCCCTAAACTCGCCCTGGACGTGGTGCTGGCCGACGAGGCCGCCGTGCCCGACCGCGAAGTCCTCACCGAGGCCGCCAAGCGGTTCGGCGCCGCGGTCGAGCTGGCACCGGTGGCCCGGAGGGACGGAACTCCGCGGCACGACCCGGAGCTGCTGGCCGCCGCGTACGACCGTATTTTTCGGATGCATGGAAGGATCGGCCCATGGCGATGACGGCAGCGGTGAAGGACGAGATCTCTCGACTCCCCGTCACCCGGACCTGCTGCAGGAAGGCGGAGGTCTCCGCCATTCTGCGGTTCGCCGGCGGCCTCCATCTGGTCAGCGGGCGCATCGTGATCGAGGCGGAACTGGACACCGCGATGGCGGCCCGGCGCCTGAAGCGGGACATCCTGGAGATCTTCGGGCACAGTTCCGAACTGATCGTGATGGCCCCGGGCGGGCTGCGCCGCGGCTCGCGCTACGTCGTGCGCGTCGTCGCCGGCGGCGACCAACTGGCCCGTCAGACCGGGCTCGTCGACGGCCGGGGCCGCCCGATCCGCGGTCTGCCCCCGCAGGTGGTCTCGGGGGCCACCTGCGACGCGGAGGCCGCCTGGCGCGGAGCCTTCCTGGCGCACGGTTCGCTCACCGAGCCGGGCCGTTCCTCGTCGCTGGAGGTGACCTGCCCCGGCCCCGAGGCCGCGCTCGCCCTGGTCGGCGCCGCCCGCCGGCTCTCCATCGCGGCGAAGGCCCGCGAGGTGCGGGGAGTGGACCGGGTCGTCGTCCGTGACGGTGACGCCATCGGCGCCCTGTTGACCCGCCTCGGCGCGCACGAGTCGGTGCTCGCCTGGGAGGAGCGGCGGATGCGGCGCGAGGTGCGCGCCACGGCGAACCGGCTGGCCAACTTCGACGACGCCAACCTGCGCCGTTCGGCGCGCGCCGCGGTCGCCGCGGGCGCGCGGGTGCAGCGGGCGCTGGAGATCCTCGGCGACGACGTCCCCGAGCACCTCGCTGCGGCCGGGCGGCTGCGCATGGAGCACAAGCAGGCCTCCCTGGAGGAACTGGGCGCGCTCGCCGACCCGCCGCTGACCAAGGACGCCGTCGCCGGCCGCATCCGCCGGCTGCTCGCCATGGCCGACAAGCGCGCCTCCGACCTCGGCATCCCGAGCACCGAGGCGAACCTCTCCGAGGAACTCGCGGACAACCTCGCGGGCTGACGCCTCCACGGCGCGCTACGGCGCCCCACGGCACCCGCACGGGCCGACGCCGCGGGCTGCCCGGCGGCCGGGGTGGGCCAGGCGGCCGCACGGGCTGACGCCCACGCGGCAGCCCCGGTGCCCGACGGTGACGCGGGGGCCTCGCGGCCACTGTTGCGGGGGACGCGGGTGCTGGGCCCCCGGCCCCCGCGCCCATGAGGCGCGACGAATCCCCCACGGCCCTCGGGACCATCCGGTCCGGCGGGGGCGTCCACTCGTCCGCCGAGGCGGTTCCGGATCGTCGCCGGGCACCCCTTCCCCCACTCCACGGCGTGCGCACATCGGCCGCCCGGGTGCCTCCGGCCGCCAGTACGGTCCCCACCGGCCCCGGCCCCGGCCCCGGCCCCGGCCCCGGCCCCGGCCCCGGCCCCGGCACCGGCCACCAGCCTCGGCCACCGGTGGCCCGCCGCACCGTCCACGCCGCCCCCATGGATCGCCCACCAGCGCGGCCCGTTGGGGCGCCGGGGCCGCAGGCCCGATCAGCGACACGCCGTGACCTCGGCCATCCACACGGACCGATTCGGACACGCGCGGGCCCCCACCCCGACAGGGGCCCTTTCCCGTCACCGGCTCGCCCGCCTTCCGTCCCTCCCGTGTCCTCGTCCACCAACGCCGGGTCCGGCCGGGCGAAGGCACGTTTCCGATCATTCATGCGTGTTCGTGCGCTGTTCGGGGCACCCGCCCCCTGGCGCGGACCGGACGGCCGGCGGACCGTCTCCGGAGACGGCCGAGCGGCCGTCGAGGCCCGCGCCGAACCGCTCGGTTCCGGCCGCCGGCGCACCCCGCCGGAGGCCCGCCCGACGACCCCGGCGAAGGCGCCGGACACGACGCTTCTCATGTGAGCCGACACGCTCACGAAAGAGTGACCAATGCGGTCAACCCGTCACCGACATCCGTAGCGAATAGGAGTGAATCGGATGCTCGTGCGAGCGCCCCGTATCTCTACTGTCGGGTACGGAGAACCCCGCTTTCCGAGGGGCGTCCGAATGTCACTCGGGGGGTCTCGGAGGGGTAGGGTCGGGGTTGGTCGGGGACATCCCAATACAGCTCGCCGGTGTCGCAGCCGGCGTACCAACGAGGAGATCGGTTCGTGACGATCCGCGTAGGCATCAACGGCTTTGGCCGCATCGGTCGTAACTACTTCCGCGCGCTGCTGGAGCAGGGTGCAGACATCGAGATCGTGGCTGTCAACGACCTGGGTGACACCGCGACAACCGCTCACCTGCTGAAGTACGACACCATCCTCGGCCGCCTCAAGCAGGAGGTCACGCACACCGAGGACACCATCACCGTCGACGGGAAGACCATCAAGGTCCTCTCCGAGCGCAACCCCGCCGACATCCCGTGGGGCGAACTGGGCGTCGACATCGTCATCGAGTCCACCGGCATCTTCACCAAGAAGGAAGACGCCGAGAAGCACATCGCCGGCGGCGCCAAGAAGGTCCTCATCTCCGCCCCGGCGAAGGACGAGGACGTCACCATCGTGATGGGCGTCAACCAGGACAAGTACGACGCCGCCACGGACAACGTCATCTCCAACGCCTCCTGCACCACCAACTGTGTGGCGCCCATGGCGAAGATCCTCGACGAGAACTTCGGCATCGTCCGCGGTCTGATGACGACGGTGCACGCGTACACGAACGACCAGCGGATCCTGGACTTCCCGCACAAGGACCTGCGCCGCGCCCGCGCCGCCGCCGAGAACATCATCCCGACCACCACCGGCGCCGCCAAGGCCACCGCCCTGGTGCTGCCGCAGCTCAAGGGCAAGCTGGACGGCATCGCGATGCGCGTCCCGGTCCCCACCGGCTCGGTCACCGACCTGGTCGTCGAGCTGTCCCGCGAGGTCACCAAGGAAGAGGTCAACGCCGCCTTCCAGAAGGCCGCCGAGGGCGAGCTCAAGGGCATCCTCGAGTACACGGAGGACCCGATCGTCTCCTCCGACATCGTCAACGCCCCGGCGTCCTGCACCTTCGACTCGTCCCTGACCATGGTCCAGGACGGCAAGAACGTGAAGGTCATCGGCTGGTACGACAACGAGTGGGGCTACTCCAACCGCCTCGTCGACCTCACCGTCTTCATCGGCAACCAGCTCTGACCGGCAGGGCAGGCATCTCGATGTGAGATCAGGGCTCGGGCCGCGCACCACGCGCCGCCCGAGCCCTGACGCGCGTGCGGCGGGCCGGGCCACCATCCCGGCCCGCCGCCGGTGCGCGACGCCGGCCCAGCACCGTGCGCGAGCCCGCTCGCACAGCCGGTGCGCGACCCCGGCGCGCGTGCGGATCGACCAGCCCTCGTACGATCAAGAGCCACCTCCTCCAGGAGTCCCATCCATGAAGACGATCGACGAACTTCTCTCCGAAGGCGTGAACGGCAAGCGGGTCTTCGTCCGCGCCGACCTCAACGTCCCGCTGGCCGACGGTGTCATCACCGACGACGGCCGCATCCGCGCCGTCCTGCCCACCGTCAAGGCCCTCGCCGAGGCGGGCGCCAAGGTGGTCGTGGCCTCGCACCTCGGCCGCCCCAAGGGCGCCCCGGACCCCGCCTTCTCGCTGCTGCCCGCCGCCGAGCGCCTCGGCGAACTCCTGGGCGCCCCCGTGGCCTTCGCCCAGGACACCGTCGGCCCCGCCGCCCACGACGCCGTGGACGGCCTCCAGCCCGGCCAGGTCGCGGTCATCGAGAACCTGCGCTTCAACCCCGGCGAGACCGCCAAGGACGACACCGAGCGCGGCGAGTTCGCCGACGCCCTCGCCGCCCTCGCGGACGTCTACGTCGGCGACGGCTTCGGCGCGGTGCACCGCAAGCACGCCTCGGTGTACGACCTGCCGGCCCGCCTGCCGCACTACGCCGGCTACCTCATCACCACCGAGGTCGGCGTCCTGAAGAAGCTCACCGAGGACGTCAAGCGGCCCTACGTCGTCGCCCTCGGCGGCGCCAAGGTCTCCGACAAGCTCGCCGTCATCGACCAGTTGATCGGCAAGGCCGACCGGCTGCTCATCGGCGGCGGCATGGCCTACACCTTCCTCAAGGCCAAGGGCTACGAGGTCGGCATCTCGCTCCTCCAGGAGGACCAGGTCCCGGCCGTCAAGGAGTACCTGGAGCGCGCCGAGAAGCAGGGCGTGGAGCTGGTGCTCCCCGTCGACGTCGTGGTCTCCCGGGAGTTCCCGGACCTGAAGACCAAGGCGCCGACCGACCACACCGTGGTCGACGCGGACAAGATCCCCGCCGACCAGGAGGGCCTGGACATCGGCCCGAGGACCCGGGAGCAGTACGCCGCGAAGCTCGCCGACGCCGCGACCGTCTTCTGGAACGGTCCGATGGGCGTCTTCGAGCACCCCGACTACGCCGAGGGCACCAAGGCGGTCGCCCAGGCACTGGTCGACTCGGACGGCTTCTCGGTCGTCGGCGGCGGCGACTCCGCCGCGGCCGTGCGCACCCTGGGCTTCGACGAGACCGCATTCGGCCACATCTCGACCGGCGGCGGCGCCTCCCTCGAATACCTTGAGGGCAAGACGCTCCCCGGCCTCGCCGCACTGGAGGACTGAACCTCAATGACCACCCGCACGCCGCTGATGGCGGGCAACTGGAAGATGAACCTCAACCACCTCGAGGCCATCGCGCACGTCCAGAAGCTCGCCTTCGCCCTGGCCGACAAGGACTACGACGCCGTAGAGGTCGCCGTTCTGCCGCCCTTCACCGACCTGCGCTCCGTGCAGACCCTGGTCGACGGCGACAAGCTCAAGATCAAGTACGGCGCCCAGGACATCTCGCAGCACGACTCCGGCGCCTACACCGGCGAGATCTCCGGCCCGATGCTCGCGAAGCTCAAGTGCACCTACGTGGCCATCGGCCACTCCGAGCGCCGCCAGTACCACGACGAGACCGACGAGATCGTCAACGCCAAGGTCAAGGCCGCCTACAAGCACGGCATCACCCCGATCCTGTGCGTCGGCGAGGAACTGGACGTCCGCGAGGCGGGCAACCACGTCTCCCACACCCTCGCCCAGGTCGAGGGCGGTCTGAAGGACCTCCCGGCCGAGCAGGCCGAGACCGTCGTCATCGCCTACGAGCCGGTGTGGGCCATCGGCACCGGCAAGGTCTGCGGCGCCGAGGACGCCCAGGAGGTCTGCGCCGCCATCCGCGGCAAGCTCGCCGAGCTGTACTCGCAGGACGTGGCCGACCGGGTCCGCATCCAGTACGGCGGCTCCGTGAAGTCGGGCAACGTCGCCGAGATCATGGGCCAGGCCGACATCGACGGCGCCCTGGTCGGCGGCGCCTCGCTGGACGCCGACGAGTTCGTCAAGATCGTCCGCTTCCGCGAGCAGTGAGCGCGACGGTGCGCCGGAAGGCGGGCCGAGCTGTGAGTATGCGGTAGCGGCGATCCGTCGTACCCTTGCGGGGGCGCGGCAAGCGTGTCGGCGCGCGGCTGGTCCGCGTGACACCTGCCGGGCCCCTGTCGTCCATCCGAATCCGAGGAAGTTGGTCCAGCCGTGGTTTTGGGGTTCTCGATCGCCCTGATCGTCTTCAGCCTGCTGCTGATGCTGCTGGTGCTGATGCACAAGGGGAAGGGCGGCGGCCTCTCCGACATGTTCGGCGGCGGCATGCAGTCGTCCGTCGGCGGCTCCTCGGTCGCCGAGCGCAACCTCGACCGCATCACCGTGGTGATCGGTCTGCTGTGGCTCGCGTGCATCATCGTGCTCGGCATCGTCATGAAGTCGAACGGCTGACGCGCCGCACACCGGACCGCGCCGAACGGTTCGTCACGGCGCGGCGGACACCGCACATTCCCGTACGTAAGGCCCCATGGTCGGTACGCGCTCCAGGGCGCGGCCTATCATGGGGCTTGCGTCTGTGTACGGGAGGCGGTAACTCCCATCACTGGACGCGCGTTGGGCCTTACGTAGACTGAGGCGCTCGCAGCGAAGAGAAACGCCGACTCGCTTCGCGGCACCATCACGCAGGGAGTTACGACCGTGGCAAGTGGCAACGCGATCCGGGGAAGCCGGGTCGGTGCGGGGCCGATGGGCGAGGCCGAGCGCGGCGAGTCCGCCCCGCGCCTGCGCATCTCCTTCTGGTGCTCCAACGGGCACGAGACCCAGCCGAGCTTCGCCAGCGACGCGCAGGTCCCCGACACCTGGGACTGCCCGCGCTGTGGATTCCCGGCCGGCCAGGACCAGGACAACCCGCCGGACCCGCCGCGCACCGAGCCGTACAAGACGCACCTGGCGTACGTACGGGAGCGGCGCAGCGACGCGGACGGCGAGGCCATCCTCGCCGAGGCCCTCGCCAAACTGCGCGGCGAGATCTAGGAGTTGACGTCCGGTCGGACGCCCACGGGCGTGGCGCCGGACCTCCTTGCCGCCCCGGGCGGCCGGCCGTCGCGGCCTGATTGTCAGTGGTGCCCTCTACGGTTTGCGCATCGGGCGAATCGTGAGGGGGACGACGGTGACGACGATCGACGCGGCTGAACCGGCCGAGAGCGCGGTACGGCCCGCGTGGGGCGGGGCGTTCGGACGGCTGTGGAGCGCCGCCGTGCTGTCCAGCTTCGGCGACGCGCTGCGCACGGCCGCGCTGCCCCTGCTCGCCGCCTCCCTGACCGACGAGCCGCTGCTCATCGTCTCGGTCACCGCCTGCGGCTATCTGCCCTGGCTCCTGTTCGGGCTGCTCGGCGGCGCCGTCGCCGACCGGGTGGACCAGCGGCGGGCGATGTGGACGGTGGACGCGGTACGGGCCGTGCTGGTCGGCGGCTTCGCGGTGGCCGTCGCCCTCGGCCACGCCTCGATCGCCCTGCTGATCTGCCTGGCCTTCGCGCTCACCACGCTCCAGACCCTCTTCGACAACGCGGCGACGGCCCTGCTGCCCGCCCTGGTGGACCGCGCGGCGCTCGGCGGCGCCAACGCCCGGCTGATGACCGGACAGCGCGTCGCGGGCGGACTGCTCGGCGGACCGGTGGTGCCCCTGCTGCTCGCCGCCGGCGCGGCCGCGCCCTTCGCCGCCGACGCCGTCACCTTCCTGGTGGCCGCGGCGCTGGTGGCCTCGCTGCGGGTCTGCGCGCCCGAGCGGGCGCGACGGCCGCGGGGCAGCACCCTGCGCGGCGAGATCGCCGAGGGGCTGCGGGTGCTCGGCCGGGACCGGTCCCTGCGGGCGCTGTGCGCCGCCACCGCCCTGTGCAACGTCGGGATGGGCGCCCTCATCGCCGCTCTGGTGGTGCTCGTGACCGGCTGGCTGCGGGCCGGGCCCGGGGGATACGCGGCGGCGATGACCGCCTACACGGTGGGGAGCCTGGCCGGGGGAGCGGTCAACGGGTGGGTGGTGACGCGGCTGGGGCGGATCCGGGCCGTGCTGGTGGCGGGGGCGGTGCAGACCGGTGCGCTGGTCGTCATGGGGTCGGTGCGTCAACTCGCCGCGCTGGTGGGGGCGATGGCGGTGTTCGGGGTGATGGGGATGGTGTGGAACGTCAACACGACGACGTTGATGCAGCAGCGGAGTCCCGCGGGGATGCTGGGGCGGGTCAGTGCGGCGTTTCGGACGCTCGCCGTGGCGGGGGCGCCGCTCGGGGCGGTGCTCGGCGGTGTCGTGGCCACCGCCTGGGGGTTGAACACGCCGGCGTTGCTCGCGGCCGGGTTCTTCGTGCTGTCCGTCGCCGTGCTGATAGCCGGCGGCGGCTGAGACGAGGAAGGAGCGGCGGGGGTTTCCGCCCCCGCCGCCCCTACCCGTCCCGTCCCTGGGGGCTGCAGCCCCCAGACCCCCGCTTCGGCCCGAACGGCCTCGTCCTCGAACGCCGGACGGGCTGCTGAGGCGGGGGCGGGGAACGGCGTACCGCCCTCAGACCCCCGCTGTCGGCCTGAACGGCCTCGTCCTCAAACGCCGGACGGGCTGTTGAGGCGGGGGCGGGGGGCTGGTCAGGCCGAGGCCGGGGGGTACAGGCTTCTCGGGAGTTGGGATGCCGCCGGTGTGTCCAGGAGCCACAGGGTGCGGGCGCGGCCCCGGGCGCCCGCAGCGGGGGCCTGGAGTTCGCCGGCGCCCGAGAGGGCCATGGCCACCGCGTTCGCCTTGTCCTCGCCCGCCGCCAGCAGCCAGACCTCACGGGCCGAGCGGATCGCGGGGAGGGTGAGGGAGACGCGGGTGGGCGGCGGCTTCGGCGAGCCGTGGACGCCGATCACCGTGCGCTCGGTCTCCCGTACGCCCGGGTGCTCCGGGAAGAGGGAGGCGACGTGAGTGTCCGGACCGACGCCCAGCATCAGGACGTCGAAGGCGGGCACCGCGCCGTGGTTCTCGGGGCCGGCCGCGCGGGCCAGCTCCTCGGCGTAGGCGTCCGCCGCGGCCTCCACGTCCCCTCCGTACGGACCGTCCGACGCGGGCATGACGTGCACGCGCTTCGGGTCCAGCGGCACGGAGTCCAGCAGCGCCTCGCGGGCCTGCGTGACGTTGCGCTCGGGGTCGCCCTCCGGCAGGAACCGTTCGTCGCCCCACCACAGGTCCAGACGGCCCCAGTCGATCGCGTCGCGGGCGGGCGCGGCGGCCAGCGCGGCCAGCACGCCGTTGCCGTTGCGACCGCCGGTCAGGACCACGTCCGCCGAGCCCGTCGACGCCTGCGCGTCGACGATCTTCGTGATCAGGCGGGCCGCGGCGGCCTGCGCCATCAGCTCCTTGTCGCGGTGGACGACCAGCTGCGGGGTGCTCACTTCGCCGTCGCCTTCCGGGTCGGGGCCTTGCGGGCCGTCTTGGCGGCGGCCCGGCGCGCGGGCACCTTCACCGCGTCCTCCTCGGGCGTGGCGATCGCCACCGGCCCCTGCTCGGCGGATCCCCGGTCGCCGTCGCCGAGCCGGTCCACGCCGAAGCGCAGCGCCGACGCGTACGTGTCGTCCGGGTCGAGGCGGCGCAGCTCCTCGGCGATCAGCTCGGCCGTGTCGCGGCGCTTGAGCGCCACCGCGCGCTCGGGCTGGCCCTCGATGGACAGGGTCGCCAGCCGGCCGTCGGCACGGTCCAGCCGGATCGCCCCGCAGCTCGTGTCCATCCGGACCGCGGTCAGGCCCGGTCCGGCGGACAGGGTCCGCCGGACCGGCACGCCCAGCCGGTCCGCGAGCCACATCGCCAGCAGCTCACAACTCGGGTTGGACTCCTCGCCCTCCACCTCGACGGCGCCGACCTCGCAGGTCACCTGGTCCAGGGCCGCCGCCAGCATCGAGCGCCAGGGCGTGATCCGGGTCCAGGACAGGTCGGTGTCGCCGGGGGCGTAGGCCGCGGCCCGCGCCGTCAGCTCCCGTACCGGGTCCGCGGAGGTGTAGGTGTCGGTGACCCGGCGCTGGGCCAGGGCGCCCAGCGGGTCGCTGGCCGGGTCGAGCGGGGCGTCCACCGGCCACCACACGACGACCGGCGCGTCCGGCAGCAGCAGCGGCAGCACCACCGACTGGGCGTGGTCGGAGACCTCGCCGTACATCCGCAGCACCACCGTCTCGCCGGTGCCGGCCTCCGCGCCCACCCGCACCTCGGCGTCCAGCCGCGAGGTGGTGCGGTCGCGCAGGGTGCGCGAGACGCGGCGGATGACGACCAGGGTGCGCGAGGGGTGCTCGCGGGAGGCGTCGCCGGCCGCCTTCAGGGCGTCGTAGGCGTTCTCCTCGTCGGTGACGATGACCAGGGTGAGCACCATGCCGACGGCGGGGGTGCCGATCGCGCGGCGGCCCTCGACCAACGCCTTGTTGATCTTTCCGGCCGTGGTGTCCGTCAGATCGATCTTCATGGCCGGCGCCAGCTCCGTCCGTCTCGTGCGAGCATCTCGTCCGCCTCGGTCGGGCCCCACGTGCCCGACGGGTACTGCGCGGGCCTGCCGTGCTCGTCCCAGTACTCCTCGATCGGGTCGAGGATCTTCCAGGACAGCTCGACCTCCTCCGTGCGCGGGAAGAGGTTGGAGTCGCCCAGCAGCACGTCGAGGATGAGCCGCTCGTAGGCCTCGGGGCTGGACTCGGTGAAGGACTCGCCGTAGGCGAAGTCCATCGACACGTCCCGGATCTCCATCGACGTGCCGGGCACCTTGGAGCCGAAGCGCACCGTCACGCCCTCGTCGGGCTGGACGCGGATGACGACCGCGTTCTGCCCGAGTTCCTCGGTGGCGGTGGTGTCGAAGGGGGAGTGCGGGGCGCGCTGGAAGACCACCGCGATCTCGGTGACCCGCCGGCCGAGGCGCTTGCCGGTGCGCAGGTAGAAGGGGACGCCCGCCCAGCGGCGGTTGTCGATCCCGAGCTTCACGGCCGCGTAGGTGTCGGTCTTCGACTTCTCGTCGATGCCGTCCTCTTCGAGGTAGCCGATCACCTTCTCGCCGCCCTGCCAGCCGGCCGCGTACTGGCCGCGCACCGTGTGCGCGCCCAGGTCGTCGGGCAGCCGGACCGCGCCGAGCACCTTCTCCTTCTCCGCCGCGAGCGCGTCCGCGTCGAACGAGGAGGGCTCCTCCATCGCGGTGAGCGCCAGCAGCTGGAGCAGGTGGTTCTGGATGACGTCACGGGCGGCGCCGATGCCGTCGTAGTAGCCGGCCCGGCCGCCGATGCCGATGTCCTCGGCCATCGTGATCTGCACGTGGTCCACGAAGGACCGGTTCCATATGGGCTCGAACATCTGGTTGGCGAAGCGCAGCGCCAGGATGTTCTGGACGGTCTCCTTGCCCAGGTAGTGGTCGATCCGGAACACCTGGTCCGGCGCGAACACCTCGTGCACGATCGCGTTCAGCTCTTCGGCCGACCTCAGGTCGTGGCCGAACGGCTTCTCGATGACCGCGCGCCGCCAGGAGCCGCCCGACTGGTCGGCCAGGTCGTGCTTCTTCAGCTGCTGGATGACGACCGGGAACGACTTCGGCGGCACGGACAGGTAGAAGGCGAAGTTGCCGCCCGTCCCCTGCGCCTTGTCCAGCTCGTCGATCGTGCCGCGCAGCCGTTCGAACGCCTCGTCGTCGTCGAAGGTGCCCTGCACGAAGCGCATGCCCTGGCTGAGCTGCTGCCAGACCTCCTCGCGGAACGGCGTGCGCGCGTGCTCCTTGACGGCGTCGTGCACGACCTGGGCGAAGTCCTCGTCCTCCCAGTCGCGGCGGGCGAAGCCGACCAGCGAGAAGCCCGGCGGCAGCAGACCCCGGTTGGCGAGGTCGTAGACGGCCGGCATCAGCTTCTTGCGGGACAGGTCGCCCGTGACGCCGAAGATGACCAGGCCCGACGGCCCCGCGATGCGCGGGAGCCGTCGGTCCGCGGGGTCACGGAGCGGGTTCGCCCCGGTACCGGAACGGGATGACAAGGTGTCAGCCCTTCGCGGGGGCGAGGCGCTTGAGCTCCGCCTCGGTCGACTTCAGCAGGTCGTTCCAGGAGCCCTCGAACTTGTCGACGCCCTCGTCCTCCAGGACCCGGACGATCTCGTCGTAGGAGATGCCGATCTTCTCCAGGGCGTCCAGGTCGGTGCGGGCCTGCTCGTAGGTGCCCGTGACGGCGTCGCCGCGGATCTCCCCGTGGTCGTCGGTGGCCTCCAGGGTGGCCTCCGGCATGGTGTTGACCGTGTTCGGCGCGACCAGTTCCTCGACGTACATGGTGTCCTTGTACGCCTTGTCCTTGACGCCGGTGGAGGCCCACAGCGGACGCTGCTTGTTCGCGCCCGCGTTCTCCAGCGCGTCCCAGCGGTCCGAGGAGAAGA
The DNA here is from genome assembly GCF_039543625.1 of Streptomyces similanensis. Taxonomy (NCBI): domain Bacteria; kingdom Bacillati; phylum Actinomycetota; class Actinomycetes; order Kitasatosporales; family Streptomycetaceae; genus Streptomyces; species Streptomyces similanensis. Next base: position 169,687 of record NZ_BAABKC010000070.1, read on the forward strand.
CCTCCTCGTAGGCCTGGTAGGCCAGGCGCGCGTTGGCCACGCCCGCCTTGCCGCGCAGGGCCTTGGCCTCGTCGGTGCCCATCTCGTCGATGCGCCGGTCGATCTCGGTGTCCACCCGGGACACGAAGAACGACGCCACCGAGTGGATCTCGGACAGGTCCAGGCCGCGCTCCTTGGCCTTCTCCAGGCCGGTCAGGTACGCGTCCATGACCTTGCGGTAGCGCTCCAGCGAGAAGATCAGCGTGACGTTGACGCTGATGCCGTTGCCGATGGTCTCGGCGATCGCCGGCAGACCCGCCTCGGTGGCCGGGATCTTGATGAGCGTGTTGGGGCGGTCCACCAGCCAGGCCAGCTGGCGGGCTTCGGCGACCGTCGCCTTGGTGTTGTGCGCCAGGCGCGGGTCGACCTCGATGGAGACCCGGCCGTCCTGGCCGTCGGTGGCGTCGAAGACCGGCCGCAGGATGTCGGCGGCGTCCCGGACGTCCGCCGTGGTGATCATGCGGATGGCCTCTTCGACGGTCACCTCGCGGGCGGCCAGGTCCGACAGCTGCTGGTCGTAGCCGTCGCCCTGCGAGATCGCCTTCTGGAAGATCGTCGGGTTGGTGGTGACGCCCACGACGTGCTGCTGGTCGATCAGCTCGGCGAGGTTGCCGGACGTGATCCGCTTGCGCGACAGGTCGTCCAGCCAGATCGCGACGCCTTCATCGGAGAGGCGCTTCAGTGCGTCTGTCATGGAAAATGCATCTCCTACGTGTCGTATGTGAGCGTCAGCGCTGGGCGGCGGTGAGGGATTCGCGGGCCTTGGCGGCCACGTTCTCGGCGGTGAAACCGAACTCGCGGAAGAGCACCTTGGCGTCGGCGGAGGCGCCGAAGTGCTCCAGCGAGACGATGCGTCCGGCGTCCCCGACGTACTTGTGCCAGGTCAGTCCGACGCCCGCCTCGACCGCGACACGCGCCCGCACGGCCGGCGGCAGCACGCTCTCCCGGTACCCCTGGTCCTGCTCCTCGAACCACTCGACGGACGGCATCGACACCACCCGGGTGGGCACGCCGTCGGCCTGGAGCTGCTCGCGCGCCTCGACGGCGACGTGCACCTCGGAACCGGTGGCGATCAGGATGACCTGCGGCTCGCCGCCCTCGGCCTCCAGCAGTACGTAGCCGCCCTTGGCCGCGTCGTCGTTCGCCTCGTACGTCGGCACGCCCTGCCGGGTCAGCGCCAGCGCGTGCGGGGCGCCCTTGCCGTACTCCTTCGTCCAGCGCCGGTGGATCTCGCGCCAGGCGATGGCGGTCTCGTTGGCGTCGGCCGGGCGGACCACGTTCAGGCCGGGGATGGCGCGCAGCGAGGCCAGGTGCTCGACCGGCTGGTGGGTGGGGCCGTCCTCGCCCAGACCGATGGAATCGTGCGTCCACACGTACGTCACCGGCAGGTGCATCAGCGCGGACAGGCGCACCGCGTTGCGCATGTAGTCCGAGAAGACGAGGAAGGTGCCGCCGTAGGCGCGGGTGTTGCCGTGCAGCGTGATGCCGTTCAGCTCCGCGCCCATCGAGTGCTCGCGGATGCCGAAGTGGACGGTGCGCCCGTACGGGTTCGCCTCGGGCAGCGGGTTGCCCTCGGGCAGGAACGACGACGTCTTGTCGATCGTCGTGTTGTTCGAGCCGGCCAGGTCGGCGGAGCCGCCCCACAGCTCGGGGACGACCTCGCCGAGCGCCTGGAGCACCTTGCCGGAGGCGGCACGCGTGGCCACGGACTTGCCGGTCTCGAACACCGGGATCTTCTCGTCCCAGCCGGCCGGCAGCTCGCCCCGGGCGACGCGGTCGTACTCGGCGGCGCGCTCGGGGTTGGCCTCGCGCCAGGCCTGGTACGACTTGTCCCACTCGGCGCGCAGCTCGCGGCCGCGCTCCAGCGCGCCGCGGGTGTGGGCGAGGACCTCGTCGGCGACCTCGAACGTCTTGTCCGGGTCGAAGCCGAGGACGCGCTTGGTGGCCGCGACCTCCTCGTCGCCCAGCGCCGAGCCGTGCGCGGCCTCGGTGTTCTGCGCGTTCGGGGCGGGCCAGGCGATGATCGAGCGCATCGCGATGAAGGACGGCCGGTCGGTGACGGCCTTGGCCTCCTGGATCGCGGCGAAGATCGCCGCCGGGTCCAGGTCGCCGTCCGCCTTCGGCTCCACGCGCTGCACGTGCCAGCCGTAGGCCTCGTAGCGCTTGGCGGTGTCCTCGGAGACGGCCGTCTCGGTGTCGCCCTCGATCGAGATGTGGTTGTCGTCCCACAGCAGGATCAGGTTGCCCAGCTTCTGGTGGCCGGCCATCGACGACGCCTCCGCCGAGATGCCCTCCTGGAGGCAGCCGTCACCGGCGACGCAGAAGATGAAGTGGTCGAACGGGGAGTCGCCGCGGGCGGCCTCCGGGTCGAACAGACCGCGCTCGTAGCGGGCGGCCATCGCCATGCCCACCGCGTTGGCGACACCCTGGCCCAGCGGGCCGGTCGTGGTCTCCACGCCCCGGGTGTGCCCGTACTCGGGGTGGCCCGGGGTCTTCGAGCCCCAGGTGCGGAACGCCTTCAGGTCGTCCAGCTCCAGGCCGAAGCCGCCCAGGTACAGCTGGGTGTAGAGGGTCAGGGAGGAGTGGCCCGCGGACAGCACGAAACGGTCGCGTCCCACCCACTGCGTGTCCGCCGGGTCGTGCCGCATCACCTTCTGGAACAGGGTGTAGGCGGCGGGAGCGAGGCTCATGGCCGTACCCGGATGGCCGTTTCCGACCTTCTGTACGGCATCGGCGGCCAGGACACGCGCGGTGTCCACCGCACGCTGGTCCAATTCGGTCCACTCGAGGTCTGTGGTGGTCGGCTTGGTGCTCACCCTGGCTCAGGGCTCCTCTCCACTGTCGGATGCCGGTGCACGTGCCCGCGCACCGGCTGCCGGCGTTCTCCGCGTCGGCCGGCCGTTGTTGAGCCTACCCTCGTAAAGACGTGCGTTTTTTCGCGTCATTCCAGAGTGCCGGGACTCTGTGAAATCCGCCTGCCGACTGGGCCGGGAGCGTATTCGGCAACTGAATACGGACCCGCTCATCCGATCGCTCAATCGAGCTGTCGCGCGCCCTTCGGAACACCGTTCCCGCCGCGTTCCGGAACACGCGTTCCGGCGTCCGGCGACCCGCTCGGCGGCACCGGCGCGCGGGGCGCGGCCAACACGACCCGACCCCCGCGAATGCCCGGGTCTGGGCAACGTCTACAGTGGCGTGGTACGCGCGAGCCTTCACCGTCGGTGCACATCGGCGGGGCTCGCTGGGAGTCTCTGTCAGGGGTGTGCGTGACGGCCGTCGAATCCCGTCCTGGGGGTCCCTCCCAGACCCTTAATGTCGTGGGGGAGGGACTACTCGGTGCAGGCCAGAGCCCGAGCCACCGGCCGTTCGGGGCCCGTGTCAAGGCGTTCGTGGCGCTGACCAAGCCACGGATCATCGAGTTGCTGCTGATCACCACCGTTCCGGTGATGTTCCTCGCCCAGCAGGGTGTGCCCGACCTCGGTCTGGTGCTGCTCACCTGCCTCGGCGGCTATCTCTCGGCGGGCGGCGCGAACGCGCTGAACATGTACATCGACCGGGACATCGACGCGCTGATGGACCGCACCGCGCAGCGGCCGCTGGTGACCGGCATGGTGAGCCCGCGCGAGTGCCTCGCCTTCGGCATCACGCTGGCGGTCGTCTCGACGCTGCTGTTCGGGTTCACCGTCAACTGGCTGTCCGCCTGGCTGTCGCTCGGAGCGCTCCTCTTCTACGTCGTCGTCTACACGATGATCCTCAAACGGCGTACGTCGCAGAACATCGTCTGGGGCGGGATCGCCGGCTGCCTGCCCGTCCTGATCGGCTGGTCCGCGGTCACCAACTCCATGTCGTGGGCGCCGGTCGTCCTGTTCCTCGTCATGTTCTTCTGGACGCCGCCGCACTACTGGCCGCTGTCCATGAAGGTCAGGGAGGACTACGCGCGCGTGGGCGTGCCGATGCTGCCCGTCATCGCCTCCAACAAGGTGGTCGCCCGGCAGATCGTGATCTACAGCTGGGTGATGGTGCTGGTCTCGCTGCTGCTGACCCCGCTCGGTTACACCGGCTGGTTCTACACGGTGGTGGCGCTGGCGGCCGGCGGCTTCTGGCTGTGGGAGGCGCACGGCCTCCAGAACCGTGCCAAGGCCGAGGTGACGGGCGGCAAGCTGAAGGAGATGCGGCTGTTCCACTGGTCGATCACCTACGTGTCGATCCTCTTCGTGGCCGTCGCGGTGGACCCCTTCCTGCGCTAGGGACTGTTCGGGGTTCGGATCTTGTCGAGGCTCCATGGTGGGCCGGTCCGGGCTGGTAGAACTCG